>NZ_JAZNIB010000019.1:0-7689 GCF_045577275.1 Methanobrevibacter sp. | reverse complement strand
CAGTTTATCTAAAAATAGTGGATTAATAAATTTAAAAGAAATTACTGAAGAAAAACAAAGTAAAAAAAAAAAAAGAAATTTTATAAAAATAATAAAAGAAAAAAAGAAAATGATGATTTAATTTAAACCATCAATAGCGTTTTGAACATGCTTAATGTAAACATCTCTAATGTCTTTTGATTGGGCGAGTCCTTCTATGACACATTCAACTTCATAGCCTTCGGATGCAAACATGTTTTTCCAGGAATCGTCATCATCTCCAGCCATGTCATTTTGAGCATGATCTCCAGCTACAACCATTAAAGGTTTGAGCACTATCTTCTTGTAGTCACCTTCTTTTACCATAGCCAAAACATCATCATAGTCAGGTTTTGCTTCAACAGTACCGATATAATAGTTATCGAATCCTTTATCCTTGAGCATTCCTTGCAATTTGGTGTAAACCATATTACTTTCTGCAGGAGAGCCGTGACCCATAAATACGACTGCTGTATCATCATCGTAATCTCCTTTAGAGGTAATGCTTGCAATCAAGTCTTCAAAGTCTTCATCAGAGATTAATAAAGGTTCTGCAATTGGAATGTTTTCAAACTTATCAATGTATTTGTCTACAGTATCTTTGATCTTGAAATGGTATTCAGTACCGTTCATGATGTGTGTTGGCTGAATGATAACTGTTTTTACACCATCATCCAATGCTCTTTCCAATGCTTCTTCCACATTGTCAATTGCCAAGTCATCACGTTTTTTCAAAATGTTTATAACCATTTGGCTTGTGAATGCTCTTCTCATTTCATAATCAGGGAATGCTTCATCAATGTCCTTTTCGATAGCTCCAATGGTAAGAGCACGGTTATTGTTATAAGAAGTACCAAAACTTACTACTAAAATAATCTTATCAGTCATAATATCATCCTAAAAAAATAAAAAATATTTCATTTTATTGATTAAATAAATCAAATTAAATTTTTTAAAGAAAAATTTAACATTACTAAATTATACTTTATTTAAAGAAATATTTCAAAATATTGATTAAAAACAATTAATGAAATGAAAAAAGAATTAAAATGAATTAAAAAAGAAGAAAAAATAAAAAGAGAATACAAAATAGTCTTCATGAAATTTCATGAAAGGAAAATAATAAAAAATAAAAAATAAAAAAGATGAGATTAAATAAAGCTATTTATTTTGATCTCTTAAGATATAGAGCAATGCATTTGAAATAGCCGCAGCCACATTACTTCCACCTTTACGTCCACGAGCGACGATATAAGGAACATCACATTGCATAATTAACTCTTTTGATTGGACCACATTTACAAATCCTACAGGAACTCCAATGATAAGTTCAGGATTAAGTTTTCCTTCTTGAATCAATTCATATAATCTAATCAAAGCGGTTGGAGCGTTTCCTATTGCAAAAATCAATGGTTTATCCAAGCTTGCTGCCTTATCCATAGATGCTCTTGCACGTGTAGATCCATTCTTTTTGGCAATGTCTCTAACGTCATCATCACCCATAAAGCAGAAGACTTCACCACCATGCTTCTTAAGTTCTGCCTTATTGATTCCTGCCTTTGCCATATTAGTGTCAGTTACAATGCATGCACCGTTTTTTATTGCTTCCAATGCCTTATCAACTACATCTTCTGAAAAGCATAAATTGTCTACATAATCAAAATCAGCAGCTGTGTGAACTGCTCTTTTAATAATTGGCGCTAATTTAGGGTCAATTTCATGAGGAAGTTCAGATTCAATAATTTCCATACTCCTGCTTTCAATTTCAGCAGGTTCTACTTGTTCTAATTCAATTTTCATACTATCACTTCAATTTACTATGAATAACTACTAAATTACATAATTAATTAACTACTAATAAATATAAATTTTAACCTTTCCAATTCCTTGCATTATCCACAAAAGACTTTGCAAAATCAGGATTTGCAGGAAGATAAATATGTGGGAAACCTGCATAAAGACTGTCAGATCCATGGCAACAAAGATATTCCAATCCATTAGATGCCTTTTTAGCCATAAACGCTTCTCCACAGTTTTCACTATCGTAATAATGGAATTCATGCACTCTAATGATATCTCCTTCATTGCATAACAAGTTATCTTGCAATGCCTTTATCTCAATATAACCGAATCTTTGCAATTTGTCTGTCTTTATGCAATTTCCTTTGATGAATCCAACCATAGGGATTTCTTCAATGGAATCATGCAAATACATGAAGCCTCCACATTCAGCTATTGTAGGAATTCCCCTTTCTATTATGTCTTTAATTTCATCACATAATTTCCTATTTTTAGACAATTCTTCAGTATATAGTTCAGGATAACCTCCGCATAAATATAATCCAGATATGTTATCAGGAAGCTCTTCATCTTCCAATGGGCTGAAATAGACAACTTCACAGCCTAAATCTTCCAGAATTTCTATGTTTTCCTTATACATAAAGCAAAAAGCGTTATCACGGGAAACTGCTATTCGAGTCTTTTTATCAGAATCCATTTTGCTACTTTCAATCAATTCTTTATAATCTTCACTTGCTTCAAGGACTGGAGCTGATTTAGCCAATTCAAACAATCCGTCCAAATCAATGTATTTTTCTGCCAATTCTCTAAGACCGTTTATTTTCTCTTTAATGTCTTCAATTTCATCTGCAGTGATCAATCCCAAGTTTCTGCTCCCAATGGAATATTTTTCCTCTCTAGGCAAGAAACCATAAGCTTTAATGCCTTCTTTTTGAACAATATCCCTTAAAAGTGGATACAGCATTGGAGAAATGCCATTGAATATTACACCTTCAACCATGCTTTCTTCCTTAAATTCCTTGAAACCTTTTATGATTGCTGCTGCAGAATTGCTCATTCCTTTAGCATCAATAATAAGTACTGCAGGAGCTTTAATGGATTTAGCTACTTCCCAAGCACTTGCTCTGCCTTCAACACCGATTCCATCATAAAAGCCCATAGCTCCTTCAATTATGCTTAAGTCCTTACCGCAATTTCTAATGAATTGGTCACATAACATTTGCTCAGTTGAAAAGTAAGGATCCAAATTATGAGTCTCTACATTAAAGACCTTACGATGGAACATTGGGTCAATATAATCAGGACCTGATTTGAAGGAAGCGATTTCCAAACATCTATTTTGGAATGCTGCAAGCAAAGCCATAGTTATTGTTGTCTTTCCACAGTTACTGTTGGTTCCAGAAATCAATATTCTATTCACAAGCACCACTTCCACTAATAATGAATATAGGGTTTTGAGCCATTAGCATATGCAAATCACCGATTTGTCGACCTTTGGAAACTGCAACCTGAACAATATCCCCATTTATTCCAATATTCTTTAAGGAGTCCAAACCAGCCATTGCAGTTTCAATAGTCACTGCAGTTATGACAAATCTGATTTTATCATTAATTCCATAAAGATAACGGACAATTTCATCCATATTTCCAGAACTTCCCCCAATAAATGCTACATCAGGAACAGGCAAATCCTTTAGGCATTCTGGAGCCAATCCACATAGTGCCTCCACATTATCCAAGTGGAATTTTTGACAATTTTGCTCCAACAATGCAATTGCCTCTTCATTCTTATCAAATGCATAAACCTTACCATTATATGCTGCAAATGCCATTTCAATTGTTACAGAACCGGTTCCACAGCCAATATCATAAGCCACATCATTAGGATTAATTGATAGTTTAGACAAGCATACAGCACGAACTTCTGACTTGGTCATTGGTACTTTTCCCCTAATGAATTCTTCATCAGGAATTCCTGTTCGGATTCTTGAATCAAAATCAGGGTTTTCTATAATCAAAACAGTTAATGAACTGAATTCCTTTCCATCCAAATCAGATATAGTGGATTCTTGAATGGACTCTTCATCTGAACCTAAATTCTCACCAATCCAAACCTTCAAATCGCCGAAGCCATATTTAACCAATTCCTTCTGCAATTCTGGAATGTTTTTGCCTGTTAATGCAAAGGTAAATCGATTTCTGCGAACTGATGAAACAATATTTGTATCAAGTCCATGACAGCTTATCAAATTAGCATCTTTCCAAGGAAGACTGCATTTTGCAAAAAAGTAGGATACGGATGATATTCCGGAAACTAAATTAGGATTATAATCCTTTAAGACATCCACTAATTTCTCAGCTGCACTATAAAATCCAACATCTCCAGAAACTAATATTGCTATCTTTTCTGCATCTGTCTTTTCTATTATTTCCAATATATCATTAGATAAATAAGCATTATAAGATGGTTTATTAAGTTTGGAAAACTCATCTATTAATCTTCTAGCACCAATTAAGATATCTGCATCATTAATCAGTGCTAAAGCTTCTGCAGTGAGTGTCTTTTCACTCATCCCCATTCCAATTATATTGATTTTTTTCATAAGCATTTACTCCTAATGGTGTCCTTAGCTTCTTCCACACTTATCCCTTCTTCATTAACTAATCTGGATAAGACAACAACTTCCATACCACATTCCTTTGCAGCATCTGTCTTTTCTAAAAATCCTCCAACATTACCAGAATCCTTAGTTATAAGTATGTCTGCACCAATTTCCTTGAATTGAGCAATATTAAATTCTTTAGAAAAAGGACCTTGCATTCCACAAAGGTTCTTCATTGGATAACCTAAATCAAGACAAGTTTTCATCCCTTCTGGTGAAGGCAGCATCCTCAAATACACTCTTTCCTGGAAGTTTTCTACATCTGTTAATGCGAGAGCCTCTTTCGCTCCCATTGAAGAAAAGATCAATCCTTCAGTAGTGTTAAGATAATCAATTAACTCTTCCATACTGGATACCTTTACAGCATCTTCAATCTCAATTGATTCTCTTAAGACTCTGATGTATTCAATGCCCTGTTCATCACATATTTCCTTAATGTGTTTGCTGATTTCTGTTGCATAAGGATGTGTCGCATCAAAAACAAATTCAGTCTGCTCTTCTTTAAATAGTTTTCTCATAGGATCAGGTTTTAATCTTTTAGGCTGAACAATGACAGGAGGTTCGTATTCCAATACTTTCTCCCCATATTCTGTAGCAACACAAACAATAGAGGGGATTTTATTTTGAGATAGGAATTCAGTCAATAGGCGTCCTTCGGTAGTTCCTCCAAATAAAACAATTTTGTGCATATTCACACCTCTAAGTGAGAGAGATTATCAATTCATTAATAATTAAATATCATTTATATATTATACACCTTTATAGCCTCTAGGTGTTACCATTTTATCGTCAATGACTTTTGTATTTGAATTTCCAATGAAAACAGTGGTAAACATATCCACTTCTGTATCTTTAAGTTCTAAAAGAGTGGTTATATGATATTCTTCACCATCTCTTCCTATGTTTCTAACATATCCGCAAATGGTGTCTTCACCTTTGAATTTCAATAAGATTTCACATGCCTTTTTCAAGTAATCCTTTCTCTTATGACTTGAAGGATTGTAAAGACAGATACAGAAATCACCTTCACCAGCTAATGCCAATCTTTTTTCAATCAATTCCCAGGGGGTTAATAGATCTGATAAACTGATTACAGCAAAGTCATGACCTATTGGAGCACCTAAAACTGCAGAACCGCTTAAAACAGCACTTATACCTGGAACAATATCGATTTCAACATCAGGATAGTCAACAGACAGTTCGTAAACCAAACCTGCCATACCATATACTCCTGCATCTCCACTGCAGACTACAGATACTGCATTGCCTTCTGCTGCCTTTTCCAATGCCATTTTACAACGGTCTACTTCTTTTGTCATACCTGTGTACAAATACTCCTTTTCAGGCAAGTACTCTTTTACAAGTTCCACATATTTCTTATAACCTACAATTAAATCTGAATCCTCAAGAGTCTCTTTAGCAGCAATGCTAAGGTATAACTCATTTCCAGGACCAATACCAACAACAGATACACATTTCATAAATTTTCTCCTCCAATAGACACCTAATGATTATTTTAAATTTTTTCCTAAATCATTTCATTAATAGTAATAATTATAATTTATTATTCCCAAGAAATATTTGGGTCATTTATTGCCAAAGCAACAGTCACACCTACTCCATCACAAGTGTCCTTTCTGCTAATCGACTGTCCATTGCTTTCCATTATTGCGGAACGTTCACATACATTGTCCACTTCCACAACACTTTTAACAAATTCAGACTTTGTAAAGTCACCTTCAAGACTGTTAAGTTCTTCTGCACTATAAGTGTTAAATGGCAAATCATATTTTTTACCAAATTCTAAGATTCCTTTTTCATTAGCCTTTTTATCAATGCTTGCCAAAGCATTTATAGCCAAAATATGATAATTTTCTTTTTCAAGGATATTTAAAATGGAGCTTTCTATAGCTTCAAAGCTTATATCCTTTCTACATCCAATACCCACTGCAATTACTTGAGGGACTAATAATAATGTATCATTTCCATATTCATCTTTTAAATCATAATGACTTATTATTACATCATATTTTTCTTCATTAGTCTCATCAGAATCTTCTAAATCATTAAGATAAACATTCTTAGGCAAATTACCCCCAATAGGATAATCTGATTTGATATGCACTGATTTTCCCTTTAATAATTTAGAAGACACCAATTTGATGCATTCAGGATTTAATATATGCAATCCTTGGCTTTTTGCCCAAGTATCAATTGCAAATACATTATTTATATCAGTGGCAGTTGTTATTACTGGAATAGAACCTAAATCCTCAGATATTTGAAGTGCCAATTCATTAGCTCCTCCAATATGCCCGGAGAGAATCGGTATAGAAAACTGTCCCAATTCATCCACTACAACTACAGCAGGATCCTTTGTTTTGGTCTTGATGTAAGGAGCAATTGCCCTCAATGCTATTCCTATTGCGCCTATGAAAATAAGGGCATCATTAGTGGAGAAATGTTCCTCTGTCCAAGTGGACAAAGCGCCTTTTCCACATCGAGTAAAATCTACATCATTATCTTCAGATAATGAATTTGATAATTTATAGGCAATTTCCATACCATTATCTGTAAATGCAATTATTGATACTTTCATAATAATCTTATTCTATTTTTTAGCTTCTCTGAACTCTGTTGAAAAATCATCAGCATAAAGACGTGACAAGGAATATTCACTGTCTAAAACATCACCAACAATGATCAAAGCGGTTTTTGTAATATTATTTTCCTTTGCAGTTTCATATAATGTTCCAACTGTACATCTCATAACCTTTTCATCTGGCCAAGTTGCCTTATAGACGATTGCTGCAGGAGTGTCATCAGTATATTTTCCCTTTACAAGCTCTTTGGATAAGTCCTTAAGGAGGCCTGTGCTTAAGAAAATTACCATAGTTGCTCCATGTTCAGCAAATGATGCAATGCTTTCCTTTTCAGGCACCGGAGTTCTACCAGCCATACGTGTGATAATTACACTTTGGCTTACATCAGGTAATGTATATTCCGCTTTCAATGCTGCTGCCGCACCACAGAAACTTGAAACTCCTGGACAAACATCATAGGAAATGCCTTTTTCATCCAAACGATCCATCTGTTCACGAATAGCACCATAGATACTTGAATCACCAGTATGTAAACGTACAGTCATTTTGTTTTCTTCTTCAGCTTCAAACATCTTTTCCAAGACTTCATCCAAAGTCATTTTTGC
>NZ_JAZNIB010000018.1:0-8349 GCF_045577275.1 Methanobrevibacter sp. | reverse complement strand
TTTCAAAATTTTTATTTTTTTTAAAATTTTTTAATGTCCAATTTTTTTCTCATGTATATTTTTCAGCTATGAATTTTTTGTTCAAGTATACTTTTTTCATGAAATTTGGAAAATTTTCAAAATAATTTCATTTTTTTATTTTTTCATTTGCCTGATTCTATCAAAACTCTATAAAAACCAGATTCAAATCCATTTAGATAAAAATATTATATAGTTTTTACAAACTCTAATTATATCCTAAAAAACTTACTATGGGGATTTTTATGAATTTTAATTTGGAAAATAAAAATTTTGATCTTTTTCATCCACTGATTCTGGTTTTCATGGTGATTCTATTCTTGATTATTGCCATGCCTATGTGGTATTTCTATGGAAAATTGCCATCTCCAAATATTGACTTGTATCTTTATATTGGAATTGGACTTTTGTTTTTCATTGCAGGCATCTGCCTTAGCAAATATCTATTGGAAAATAGATTCAATCTTTCCAAAGCAGATTCAAGTTTGAAAAATCCTCAGAAATTAAGCTTATTTGAAAGCTATTCTAAAAATGAACTTATTTTAGTTGGAATTGTTTCTGTGGGAATAATCCTTCAAATCATAAACATAGCATTGCTTGGAGGAATTCCTCTTTTCTCAGCAACATTGAAGGCCAAGGCTGCAACAAAGATTTGGCTTATATCCTACATAATATTCCTGCCGTCAATCAACATTTTGCTTGCCAAATACAATAGAAATTCTCATTATGTGCTGTTGATTTTAGGTTTATTGCTGTTTGCTCTAACTGGCTACAGAACAACACCTATTGCAATCATGCTATCTGCACTCATAACTTTGTATTATACAAGAGATGTTGACTTGAAGTACATAATTTTTGCAATCATAGCCATTGCCCTTATGCTTTTGGTTGTAGGATTCATTGCAGTTCAAGCAATCAGCTGGCAACATTGGTCATTGAATCCGATAGAGCTTGTATCCTATAGGGCTGCATTTACATTGAACATCCTGTCTCAGGCAATAGCAAATCAATTTGCCACAATGGGAAATCTGTTCTACAGCACACTTACAGGATTCTTCACACATACAGATCCAAGGGTATTGGTGGGCATAGCAACTATCGGCAGAAATCATTCCATCACTTCAACCATTTTCGGTCCTGCATTGCTTGACTTTGGAATAGTTGGAATGATAGTCCAGATGATTTTCTTAGGACTTATATTGAAGACTTTACATTATATGCAAAGTCATAAGAAGAGCATATTTACGGCATTTTACGGAATACTTCTTGCACAAACAATAATATGGATAGAAACAGGCCCAACTGATGTGGTGGTTTGGCTGTTCTATTTGATGGGAATTTTCATCATCATACATGGATTGAGGGGTGTTGAAGATGGAATCTAAAAACATAGCTATTGCTGGAGAAATCACTCCATCAAAAACAATCATTCCAATCATTGAAAAGTTGATGGAGTATGAAAAGGACTCCAAATTGAACTTTAAGATCAATAAGATAATAGGCCTTTATCATGGAGAATCTTCCAAGGCATTTCTTGAACCTTACTGTGATAGTGTATATTCTATTGGAGAAGGTAGGAGAGGCAAGAAAAATTCCAAGGGTAAATTGGCATATCTCATTTCAAAAGATATCCTCAAGTCTTTAAATGCGCTTAAGGGAAAGGGCATCGATCTACTCATTACTGCAGGAAATGCCGGAGATGTAAGAAAGGCAATACTTGCAGCAAACATGTTGAGGATTCCGGTTCTCCATATAGAACAGGATATCTACAATCCTATAGAATCCATTTCCCAAGCAAACCTTGTAACAGTTCCATCTGAAGAGTATAAGGAGTATCTTGAGAAAAATTATGGCTTGAACAATGTAGTCAACATTGAAGGATATCCTATGGCAAAGTATGTTGACAATCATATCAAAGGTGACAATCTGATAGATAAGGATGAAATCTACGGAGAATATGGAATGAAGGAATACGTTCTTGTTGTCCTTGGAGGGGACCTTAAGGATGAGGATATTGAACCTATGATAAGAGCCATAGAGGAGCTTAACCTAAAGGCCTTGATTGCACCTTACAGATTCGACAGAAACATGGTTCAGGATTTGGTCCTATCACCAAACATTAAGGTTTTGCCCCAATATGTAGACCTTTTAAGCTTCATGAATGCAGCTTCCCATCTCATCTATGCTGCAGGTATGGGCATGACAATAGAGGCAGGAGTATTTAATATTCCATCATTGAAGATAGAAGGATTCCATAAGACCCATGGCAGTGTTGATTTGGCTAAATCATTAAACATTCCAATTGTAAAAATAGAAGAAATTCCACAGGCATTTGAAAATCTACCAGAACAAAAAGAGTCAGATCTTGTAAAAAATAGTGAAGTGGCAATAGAAAAAGTGGTGGAGTTAATCAATGAATTCGATGCCAAAGACTTGAGTAGAAGCGGATTCAAATCTACCAAGAAAATTTGGGATAGTCGTAAGGTATACAGATAATCATTTTTCTTTTTTCTTTTTTATGGATGATAAAAAATATGCATTTTTATCTAGCTCAATTAGTCTGCATCCTCTTCCATTGTTTCAAGATAAAAGCTTACTGGACGGAATCCATCATTGCATGAAATCATGGCTGATTTTTTATTCTTCATCCATCCATCATAAAAGTCCTCTGCACCATTTGCCAATGCCAATACAAATGGAGAAAGACTTTCCCATGCGCTGTCACAGAAATCTTCAGGTTTTTCCCATCCATTTGCAATGAAGACATCTCCACATTCCACATCACATTCATGTTCCAATGGATTTTCGTACTTTTCAATCAAGTCATCATGTCGGACTTTTCTCATGACAGTAATCTTAACTTTTTTCATTTGATTCACCTAAGTATCTTTTTTTAATATTTTCTTTCTCTTATCATTTATATTTTAAATTTTAGCATCAAACTTTTTTTCACAATTTAATTTTAAATTTTTTTCATGAACTTAATTTCCTTATCAAAAAATTTTAAATATCAAAATCCAATTATATTAAACTAACTAATTTTTTAAGATTATAGGAAAGGTTTTGAAATGGATAGGAAATTGATTGTCAGATATGTTTTGCTCATTCTTGGTGTTAGCATAATGTCCTTAGGGATTGCGTTATCACTTAAGTCCACATTAGGCACTCCACCTATTTCATGCATTCCAGCTGTTTTATGCCTAGCCTTTCCATGGACTGTAGGAGAATTCACCATAGTCTTCAATGCTTTGCTTGTTGTATTCCAAATGGTTCTCCTCAGGAAAATCACATTATCTCAATTGGCTCAAATGTTGGTTTGTGTACTATTCGGATACATGATAGATTTTAATCTTTTGCTTATTGACTTCATTCATCCAACTAATTATCTTAGTCAATGGATCCTGATTATATTAGGTTGTCTTGTAATGGCATTCGGCCTTATGATTGAAGTAAAATCAGACATCACAATGCTTCCTGGAGACGGTGCTGTAGTGGCTATTGCAGAAGTTCTGCATACAGACTTCGGTAAGGTGAAGCCATTTTTTGACATTACAATTGTAGCTATTGGAGTTATTTTGGCATTAACATTACTGGGCCATCTTGAGGGAGTTCGTGAAGGAACCATATTTGCTGCTATTTCAGTTGGATTCATGATTCAATTTTACGTTAAGCTATTCGGTGAAAAAATTGATGATTATTTGGAAAGATAATAGTTTGTTTCCTTCAATTTTTCATTTTAAAGTTATTAATTTTTTTCTTAAATTTATGAATTTCATAAAACTTCTTAACTGTATTTGTTCTTTAAAATAATCGTAATTTGACCTTTATTTTTCATTTATTTTTTTATAGATTTACAAAAATTTTTTTCTAATATATAAAGTTTTTTATTTGTTTTTTTACATTAACTTTATAAAAAGAAAATACTATAAATATAATTGTGATATTATGGTAGTTAAAATTGCTATATTAAGAAGTGGTAATATTGGTACTTCACCAATATTAGATTTATTATTAGACGAAAGAGCAGACAGACCAAACATCGACGTAAGAGTCTTTGGATCTGGAGCAAAAATGAACCCTGAACAAGTCGAAGACGTTGTACCTAAGTTTGAACAATTCGACCCAGATTTCTGTATTTTCATTAGCCCAAACCCAGCAGCACCTGGTCCAGCTAGAGCAAGAGAATTATTATCTGAAATAGATAAACCTGCTATTATCATTGGTGACGCTCCTGGTAAAGGTAAGAAAGATGAAATGGATGAACAAGGTTTAGGTTACATTATTGTTATGGCAGACCCAATGATCGGTGCAAAAAGAGAATGGTTAGACCCAACTGAAATGGCTATTTTCAACGCTGACATCATTAAGGTATTAGCTGAAACCGGTGCTTTAAGATTAGTACAAAAAACCATTGACGGTGTAATCGAAGCTGTTGCAGCAGGTAACGAAGTAGAATTGCCTAAACTCATTATTACTGCTGAAAAAGCTGTAGAAGCAGCAAAATTCCAAAACCCATACGCAAAAGCAAAAGCTATCGCTGCATACGAAATGGCTGGCGCTGTAGCAGGTTTAGACATGAAAGGTTGTTTCATGACCAAAGGTTACGAAAACTTCATTCCTTTAGTAGCTGCTGCTCACGAAATGGCTGCATGCGCTGCTGCTTTAGCAGGTGAAGCAAGAGAAATTGAAAAATCCAACGACACTGTATTAAGAACTCCTCACATGAAAGAAGGAAACGTTGGTTGCAAACTCGATTTAATCAGCAAACCAGAATAAGTGTATTGGATTTAAGTAGCTTTTAGCTACTTATTTTCTTTTTTCTTTTTTAAAACAAATTCAAATCAAATCAATAAATCAAATCTCAAATCAAAAACAAAATTTACTTTTTTTCTATTTTTTATTTAACTCATTTTTAGCACTTTTTATCATAAGATATGATTCGTTAAAATACAAACAATCATTGGTGATTCTATGGCATCTATAGATTATTTTGAATGTGAAGACTGCGGTTTCAAATGGAAAGATCAAGGCCCATTGTTTTTCTTCCTAAATGAGAATGAAGAGATTGAGGAATACATTTTACTTAGAACTGCAATGGATTTGGATAAGGATTCTCCAATTTCAGGAGACATTGTAGAGACATATTGCGTAAACTGTGATAGGAAAATAAAGATCTATGTCATTTCATTAATTAAAAAACCATTTACTGAAGAGGAAGCTATTGGTCTTATTGAAAAGTTGGCAGATGAAAACAGGATTTCCAATAAATATCTTAAGCCATACATTAGGCAATCAGACTTGGAGGATGATGGATTTAGAGTTGACCTGTCTCGAAACTTCCATAGTTCCAAAAGATATTCATGTCCTAACTGCAATAGTGAGATACCTAAGCATATCCTATCTAAAAATGCATGTCCAAAATGCGGTGGAGTAATAAAGGTAGTGGATGGAATGTGTTTGGATAAGTTATAGTCTGCTATGTTAAATTCTAATTATTAAAAAGTAGTCATAAAAAAAGTTTTGAAAAATTAGTATTAAATAAGAAAAAAAGAGAAAAAGAGAAAAAGAGAAAAATAATGTTTTAAAACTTTAAAAGTTATAAAACACCTTTTGTGCTTAATATTTCATCATGCTCAATCTTGCATGCATCATACATTGATTTTGCAAATGCCTTGAAGACTGCTTCGCATTTGTGGTGGTCATTTGCTCCTTCACAGGTTCCATATACATTTATCTTTGCACTGGATGCAAATGATTCAAAGAAGTGAACAACGACATCACTGCTTAAATCTCCAATCTTATCGCATTTGAAATCAAGTTTCATATTGCAGTAGCTTCTTCCGCTTATGTCTATGGCAACAGTTGCAACTGAGTCATCCATAGGGACAATTGCATGACCCATTCTTCTGATTCCTTTCTTGTCGCCAATCGCTTCAGCGAAAACTTCACCTAACAATATGCCTACATCCTCTACAGTGTGGTGATCGTCTATTTCAATATCACCGATTGCCTTGATTTTCAAATCAATGAAACTGTGTCTGGAAAAGGACTCTAACATATGATTGAAGAAGTTGACTCCGGTGTCAATTTCATATTTTCCAGTTCCATCAATATTCAATTCTATTTCGATATCTGTTTCAGATGTTTTTCTTGAAGCCTTAGCTATTCTTGTCATCGAATCACTCACTTAAAATTGTAACCATTTTCAGCAAAATTTTAAACTATAATTTAATTAAAGCAACGATTAATTATTCATTCATCAGGTGCATTTCTCTCTATTTTAATTGCATCTGGACCACATTTCATTGCACATAGTGTACAGACATGGCAATAATCTAGATTTGATACACTAGCAACCTCTCCAATTGTCCAAATATACCCACCTTTTGGACAAATTTCCTTACAGTTACCACATGCAATACATTTGTCCTCATCAACTATAATTTTTAAAATTTGCATCACCTATTGAATAATTTTATAATAATCCTATTTATTAGTTAATTTATTTTTATATATAAAATTATTTACAAAATACATTAATTTAAGTTATTTTCATGATTTATAATTTTAAAGTAGCTATTGACAATGCTTTAAAACCAATGAAAACCTCTTTTCCTAAGCTTAAATCAAGGTCTTTTCCAGCAGACAATGTAATGTCTGAGTAGATTTCAACCTCATCCACATTGATTTTTACACGAACCATTTCATCCTTAAGTCTCATTTCGGTAACTACTCCCTTAAAGATGTTTCTGATGCTTGAAGCTTGAGGTTCCAACATTATGAAAATGTTGTCATAGCTTATCAATGCCAATATCTTATCTCCAACGTCATATTCTTTTTTCAAAGGAATGGTTATGGTCAGTTTATTCATTTGAATTTTCATGACTCCCTTTTCCTTATCGATTTCAAGAACTTCCGCTTCGATTTCATTGGTTTCTCTATGGAGCTCCATGATTGCATTGATCTTTTTGCATTCCTTTAAGATCTGCAATCCCTCTTCGGTTAGGGTGGTACTACCTCCGCCACCGCTTCCTCCTTTTTTGGTATTTACAATAGCTATATCCAATGTAGATTCGATTTTATCAATATAATTTAAAGCAGTTCTATAGGAAATTTTACAAAGTTTAGCTGCTTCTGTAATAGATTCCATTTCATTGATGTATGTCAATAGATTGTACTTCTTTTGATCCAATAGAAAAGAGTTTCCATCTACATTAATTTTATATTCTACACCAGCTTTTACTTCAGTCATTTGAATCGTCCCTTTTTTCCTTAACAACTTATCATTGTTCAAAATCACCTTATACTGATATATTGTATATTCTTTTTAATAGTTATAATTTTTTATTTGCCTTTCGTTGATTATTTTTAATATTCTATCTTCTTAAATGAATTAAATTAGAGATAGGGCTAAAAAAACTATTTAAAATCATTTTTCTATCGTTATGAACTTTTTAAGTAATCGATATGTCATTTAAAAATGCACTTAAAAATATGTCGATATGAATAAAAAGAAAATTTAATCATTGAATAATATTTCTGAGATTTAAATTAAAAAGAGTAAATTAAAAAGAGTAAAAAATGTTCTAAAGTTTAATCTTCAGAACTGTATTTATCCAAGAAGTCAAGGAACTTGTTTGCCTTATCTTTTAAAGGACCTAACTTTCTGGCGAATTTTCTGAATCCTGCCACATCCTCATGTGATAATGTTCTTAATGCCACGATTGCAATCATATAGATTATTGGACAGATGATCAAACCTGCTATGAGTCCATAGCTATTGCTTGGAAGTACAAGCACAGGCAATGCCATGATAATTGAAGCTATTGTAACCTTAGCTAAAAACACATATGGGGCATGGGTTTTGGTCAGTCTGAACTGCAATAGGAACATTGGTATCATCATTACGAATGAAGCTATTGTAGTTGCCAATGCACCACCTTCAATACCGTAATTCGGAATAAGATACAAACCAAGGCCAAATGTTATTATACATCCGAATATCAAAAGATACATTGGTATTCTTGGGTTACCGATACCTTGAACGATACTTCCGGAAATTGTATATATTGAGTAGAATGTCATACCGATAACAAGTATTGCAAGGGACATTGCACCATTCATGTATGCAGAATTGGTAAAGTATACAAGGCCCATAATCTCTTTAGCGAATATGGCTATTCCTACACACATTGGAATAACAAAGAACATTCCATACTTATAGGATGCATTTACATATTTTTCAAGCAATGCCTGATCCTTTAAGGCAAATGCTTCAGATGCTGCAGGAAGAATTGTTGTAGCAAGGGAACTTGATACAATCAAAGGAAG
>NZ_JAZNIB010000017.1:0-10101 GCF_045577275.1 Methanobrevibacter sp. | reverse complement strand
AAAACTGTAGACTTAGAACATGTCCAAGTTGGAGATACCATTGTATTTACAATAAACGTAACCAACAACGGACCATCCAACGCAACTGTCGTAACAATCGAAGATATCGTACCAGAACAATTCAATGTAACCGCATGCAATGACTCTGCATTCATCAACAATAAGATAATTATTGAAAAATTGAATGTAGGCGAATCATACGCATTCACAATCACAGCAACAGCATTGATAAACGGTACCTGGAACAACACAGCAAACGTAACATGTGCAGAAAACGATACCGTCGTAAACGACACAGTAACTGTAATCGTAGATCCAGTAGTCAACCTAAGCATTAACAAGACTGTCGAACCGGGAAGAGTATATGTAGGTGAAACCGTATTGTTCATAATTAACGTAACTAATAATGGACCTTCCAATGCAACCCAAGTGGAAGTTACTGATATAGTACCAGAACAATTCGGAAACGTAGTATGTAACGACTCCGCATACAGCAACAATAAAATTATTATTGCACAATTAAATGTAGGAGACTCATACGTATTCACCCTTAATGCAACCGCATTAATCAACGGAACCTGGGATAATGTAGCTAGCGCATTTTGTGCAGAAAACGATACAGTGGTCGAAGATGATGCAATTGTCATTGTCGACCCAGTAGTCAACTTAACAGTAAATAAAACTGTTGAACCTGGTAGAGTTTATGTTGGTGAAACAGTAGTATTCACAATAAACGTTACCAACAACGGACCATCCAACGCAACAATGGTAGAAATAACAGATGTCGTTCCTGAACAATTCGGAAACGTAGTATGCAACGATAGCAGATTCGAAAACAACAAAATCATTATTGAAAGATTAGATGTTAACGAATCAATCGTATTCACACTTACCGCAACCGCATTGATCAACGGAACATGGAACAACACTGCAAGTGCATTCTGTGCTGAAAATGATACAGAAGTTAACGACACTGTAAACGTAACTGTTGATCCTATAGTTGATTTATCAACTAACAAGACCTCTGATCAAGATGTATACTTCGTTGAAGATATTGCAATTTGGACAATTACAGTCCATAATGCTAATAATGCATCAAACGCTACCAATGTTAAATTATTTGAGTCCTTACCAGCAGAGTTTGAATATATTGATTATTACACTCTCAATGGTACATATGATAATGAGACTAAAATTTGGGACATTGGATTTATGGCTAATGGTACAGATGCTAGATTGATTATACTTGCTCGTGCTATAAAAGTCAAAGACAATGTTACTAATGTAGTAGCTGTAACATGTACTGAAAGAGATTGGAATTTATCTAACAATATTGCAAATAAAACTGTAGATATTCTTCCTCTCCCAGATCCAGAGAAAAACGTCTCAAATAGTACTCCTTATTATCATGATGAAGTGTTATATTACTTGACCATTAACAATACAGGTAATGTAACCTATGAAAATGTGTTGAAAGTAATCGATAGTTTACCTGAAGGATTAGAATTCATTAGAACTGTAAGCATTGAAAATGCTAATTTAACAGATGACGAATCTGTTGAAGGTCAGACCATAACTTGGACCATTACTAACATCCCTGCTTTCACAAAAGCAGTGATTACTGTATTGGTTAAAGTAAATGCTCTCGGAAACTTAACCAATAACTTAACTGTTATCGGACCAAATGGATCTAATCAAACAGTAAATACAACTATCGAACCAGTGCCTATAGTTGATTTGTCAACTAATAAAACTTCTGATAAGGAAGCATACTTTGTTGATGACATCGTCATATGGAGCATAACTGTTCATAATGCAGATAACGGAACAAATGCTACCGATGTCATTTTAAAAGATGAAATCCCTAGCCAGTTTGAATTTATTAACTATACTGCAACTAAAGGTACTTATGACAAAGAAACAGGAATTTGGAACATTAGCTTTATGGAAAATGGAACCGATGCAACATTAACAATTTGGACAATTGCAAAAGTTGCTGTAGACCAAGTTACCAACACTGCAAACGTTACTTGCAAAGAAACTGATTGGAACTTAAGCAACAATGTTGATAACCAAACCGTTGAAATCATTCCGCTTCCAGACCCAGTAAAAACCGTATCCAACAGCACTCCATATTATCATGATATTGTTGAATACAACTTGACAATCATCAATGATGGAGATATAGACTACACAAACAACTTAACTGTTGTTGACAGCTTACCTGAAGGATTAGTATTTATTGAAACAGTTGGAATTGTTAACGGTAAATTCATCGGCGATGAAGTGATTGGCACAAATAATGTGACATGGGTAGTTACCAACATTTCCGCAAAAACTAATGCAACAATAATAGTTAAGGTTAAAGTGGAAGCACTTGGAGACTTAACTAACAACTTAACAATTATTGGACCTAACGGTACTAATAAAACTGTAAATGAAACTGTCACACCTGTCCCTATTGTTGATTTGTCTACTGATAAAACTTCTGATAGAGATGAGTATTTCGTTGATGACATTGCTGTATGGACCATTACTGTCCACAACGCAGATAATGGAACAAATGCAACTAATGTCGCTTTAGAAGATCACATCCCTACCCAGTTTGTATTTATTAATTATACAGCAACAAATGGTACTTATGACCATAATACAGGAATTTGGACCATTGGATTCATGGGTAATGGAACCGATGCAACATTAACAATTTGGACTCGTGCTGTAACTCCTATTGATGAGGTAACAAATTATGCTAATGTAAGCTGTTATGAAGATGAATGGGACTTAAGCAATAATGATGATGAAAAAACAGTAAGCATCATTAAACTCCCTGAACCTCAAAAAACAGTTAGCAACACAACACCTTACAATAGGGATAACGTTACATACAATTTAACAATTACAAACGTTGGAAACATTACTTACACTAATGTTTTAACTGTTATTGACAGTTTACCTGAAGGTTTAAAATTCATAGAAACTGTTGGCATAGATGGTGCTGATTTAATTGAAGAAATTGTAGATGGCCAAAAAATTACTTGGACCATTACTAATATCTCAGCTGAATCAAGTGCTGTCATTACAGTTAAAGTACTTGTAATGGACATTGGAAACCAAACCAATAACCTTACAATTGTTGGACCAAACGGAACCAACTCTACTGTAAACTGTACTATTGACCCAGTTCCTATCGCAGATTTAGCAGTAACCAAAATCAATGATTACTCCACAAAAGTATGTTATAATGGAGATAATGTAACATGGACTATTAGTGTCATTAATAATGGACCTAATGATGCTATTAATTCAATAGCTAGTGATATCTTACCAGCTGGTTTAATCTATGTTTCAGATGATTCCAATGGAGCATATGATCCTATAACCGGTATTTGGACCATTGGTAACCTTAGTGTTGGAAGTTCAGCTACCTTAACCATTGTAACTACCGTAGCAACTTCAAATGAAACAATTACAAATTACGTAAATGTTACATCTGATACCTACGACCCTGATGAAAGTAATAATGAAGACAATAGCTCTGTAGTCGTCGAACCTGAAGCTGATTTAGGAATTGTAAAATTAGTTTCTAATGAAACCGTACATAAAGGCGATATAGTTACCTGGACTCTCATTGTGACTAACTATGGTACAGATGCTGCTATTAATGTAGTGGTAACTGACAAATTACCTAAAGGATTAGTGCACATCGCAGATAACTCTCTTGGAGCATACAACCCAACAACTGGAATCTGGAACGTAGGAAACCTTGCTTGTGGCGAATCCGCTACATTGAAAATCAAATCATTAGTAAAAACTACTAATAAGAACATTACCAATTTAGCGACCGTTGATTCTGATACTTACGATCCTGATAAATCAAACAACAACGCAAACAATTCAACTGTTGTACCTCCAGAATGTGATTTAGTACTTACTATTGACCCTAATGTCGTGGAAGTAACTGTTGGAGATGAAGTTGAATTCACTGTAACTGTTGTAAACAAAGGACCGGACACTGCAGAAAACGCTACTGCATTTATTGAGATACCTGATGAGTTAAAACTCTTAGGATTCAAACCATCTAAAGGTACTTATGACCCTGAAACTGGAATTTGGACCATAGGAGATTTAGCTCCTGGAGAAAAAGTAACATTAATACTTGATACAGAAGCTTTAGAAACCGGCAAATTTGTTGTTAAGGCACATGTAGTATGTGATACATACGAAACTAATTACACTAACAACAATGATTCCGCTGAAGTGACTGTAATTGAACCTCCAGAACCACCGGTACCTGATGTACCACCTCAAGAAATGTATCCAACAGGTAATCCAATCGTATTAGCACTCTTATCCGTGCTCGTAATTGTTGGTATGACTTTGAAAAGGAAAAGTTAAACACAAAAAACAAAATTTTTGATATGGGAAATTAATTTTTCCCATATACCTTTTATTTTTTTTTTTTTCGATTTTAAATTAAAAAAAGTCCTATTTTTCTTAAAAAAAATTAATTGATTTAATCAAAGTGTTGAATAATATTTTTAAAATTAACTTATGAAACTATCTTTTTATTAATCATATATTCAAATATATTAATCCATCTCTGTTTTTAAAAATATAATAAAATAAGAGTATACATCAATTAGTATTAAAATAATAAATTAATAAAAAATTAAAAATGATTAATTAAAAAAATAAAAAAATTAGATAATTAAAAAAAAAGAAAAATAAAAAAAAATTACATGAAAAGCATTAAACTTTTCATGAAATAAAATTATCTGACTACTTCTACGATAACGCCAAGCTTTTCAGATTGCAAAATGTCAACTTTCTTACCGCTTGCACCTACGATTTCCTTTTTCATCTTTAGGAAATCTTCAGTGATGACGCCATCAGCAATAGCTATTTCACCATTTTCAGCTAATTGTTTAGCTATTTCATCAGGATCGGTTGATTTGATAAATCCTATGACTTGACCTGCATTCTTCTTAAAGGTTGGTCCAATCTTACTCATGTCCGGTTCAATTTCAATGACTTTCTCATGAACTTCAGGTTTACCGGTAGTGACTTGGAAGTCTTGGATTTTTAAAGTTCCTTTAATGTCATCTGCAAAGTGTTCAAATACGTCTTTCAAGTCTTCAGTCTTATCATTCAAGTAAACAGTTGCACTTTCCACATCTGCATTCAATGGGATTTTAGAAGCGGATTTGAATCTTCTGACTTCACCAATCAATTCAATAGCTAAATCACCATCTTTTTCTATTTCTGCAGAATCTAAGTTAGGATCAATTTCAGGCCAAAGAGTACTGTGAATACTTGTGTCTTCATCGAAGTATTGGTAAACCTCTTCAGCAAAGAATGGTGCAATTGGAGCAAGCAATTTTAAGGTGTCTTCAATTACGGTTCTAAGAGTGTATTTAGCTGCAATTCTTGACTCTTCAGAAATGTCATCATTGTATAATCTGTATTTTACAGCTTCAATGTACTCATCACAGAAGTCATGCCATACAAACTGTTCGATTGTATTTACTGCAATGCTGTAATTATAATCATAGAACGCTTCATCTACAATCTTATTGACCTTATTGAGTTTTGCAAAAATCCAGGTATCCATTGGATTTAAGTTTGCCTTAATAGCTTCAATATCACCGCTTAAAGCCTTTTCAGACTCTTCATCGAAGATGTGCATACTGATAAATCTGAATGCATTCCAGAATTTTCTAATGAATTTATAACCATGCTTGATGTTTTTCCAATCAAATGCAACATCAGAACCAGGTACACTGTTAGCAGCCCATAATCTTAAAGGATCTGCACCATATTCAGCAATTACCTCTTCAGGACCAGTTACATTTCCACGGGATTTACTCATTTTGTAACCGTCTTCACCAAATACCATACCATTGATTACAATGTCATCAAATGGTTTTTGACCGGTTAAAGCTAAACATCTAAGAGTTGTATAGAACGCCCAAGTCCTGATGATATCGTGTCCTTGTGGACGAATGCTTGATGGGAAAATGTCTTCCCAACCAGGATTTGGCCAGTTTGCAACAGAAAGTGGAGAAATGGAACTGTCCATCCAAGTATCCAATACATCCTCTTCACCAATGAATTCAGTGCATCCGCATTCACATGCATGTTTAGGTTTGTCTACAGTAGGGTCTATTGGCAATTGGTCTTCCTCAGGCAACATTACCTTACCACATTCCTTACAGTACCAAACAGGTATTGGGGTTGCGAATAATCTTTGTCTGGAAATACACCAATCCCATTCCATGGAATCTGCCCAATTCAATAAACGGCTTTCCATATGTTCTGGAACCCAACGCATTTCATTGGAAGCCTTTTTACTTTCATCAATCATTTTGGTAACAGCTACAAACCATTGTTTCTTAACCAAAATTTCGATAGGAGTCTTACATCTCCAGCATTGACCTACATTTTGGTCAACTTCTTCCTGTTTGGTTAGGTAACCTTCAGCCTTCAAGTCTTCTATGGTTTGCTTTTTAGCATCAGGAAGTTCCATGCCTTCATATCTGCCAGCTGCTTCAGTGAGTATTCCTTGTTCAGAAATAGCTTCAATAACATCAAGGTCATATTTATTTACCCAAGCAACGTCAGTTTTATCCCCAAAAGTACAAATCATTACTGCACCGGTACCATATTCCATATCTACCTCTTCATCGGCAATGATCTTTACCTTTTGGCCGGATAAAGGAACTTCAACATATTTGCCTAATAAGGAGTTGTATCTTTCATCATCAGGGTGAACAACAACTGCTACACAAGCAGACATAAGTTCAGGACGAGTGGTTGCAATCAATACGCCAGGCACACTTGCATCAGCCTTGTCTGGGAAATCCGCATATCTTACATAGGAATTTCCTTCAACATTTGCAAGTACTTCATCAGGAACATCTGCAGGTGGGAAATTTACATAATTCAAGAAGGTAGTGTTGTCACTATATTCCACTTCAGCAAATGCAATAGCTGTTTCACATCTTGGACACCAGTTTACAGGGTGAATACCTTGGTAAATCAAACCTTGATCATACATTTTCAAGAATGATAATTGGGTTCTTTTTCTGTATTCTGGAGTCATGGTAATGTATTCTCTACTCCAATCCTGTGAGAAACCAACGGAACGCATTTGTCCTCTCATAACTTCAATGTTGTGTGTTGTAAGTTCAGTACACATATCTCTGAACTCTGCTCTTGTAACATCATTCTTTTTAATGTTATGGGTTTCTTCCACTTTTACTTCAGTAGGGAGACCATGACAGTCCCATCCTTGTGGGAACAATACATCCATACCTTTTTCCCTTCTGTATCTTGCATTGAAATCCATATAAGCCCAGTTTAAAATGTGGCCCATATGAAGGAGTCCAGTTGGATAAGGTGGTGGGGTATCTATAATGTATCTTGGTCTGGTTCCATCACCAATAAATTTATAAACTTCATCATCTTCCCATTTTTTCTGCCATTTTTCTTCATTTTTAGGGTCATAATCTTTAGGAATTTCTTTGTTTGTCAAAATATTCCTCCAAATGAATAAATAATAAAAATAATTAATAAAAAATGTATTTATTAAAAGTCAAATATTTCAATAAATAAAACATTCTAATTTAATATTTATAAAAAGTATTTATTAAATATTGTTGTAAAAAAATGAATTTTATTAAAAAATCAGTTAAAAAGTTCAAAAAACAATAATTATATAATAAATAATAAACATAATCAAACATAGTATATAAATTATATTTATAAAAATCAGACAAAAGAGGTGACAAAAATGCATTTATTATGGTTTTATGTAGCTATTGCACTTGCTGTAAGTGATGAAGTCCATAGCCGATTGGTTTGGGACTATGTAAGAGACTTCTACATAATCTTTGGAGGTATTCTCTCAAGCGCATTAGATTCCGTATTGGAAACTTGGATTGTTCATGAAACTCTAGAAGCATGTTTCCACTTTATTTTCATATCATGTGTATTCTTTTCACTTAAAGTGGGATTCTTAGCAGCTTTAATACATTTCCTATTGGATGTGAGCCATTCCATTGTTATAAGACATATGCCATGGTTACCTCATAGAGCATTGCATTTTGTATCTGAATCAATATTCTTTATAATCATATTCGGATTTTAAAGAATATTTTACTTATTTTTTAATAATTTAATGACTTAGATTATTTGATGAATTATTGAAAAATTGAAATTAAAATAAAATTAAAAATTAATATGAAAATTAAAAATTAGAAATCAAAATAAAACTTATAAAATTATTGAACTGTATTAGGAGATAATAAATGCCTGTAATTACATTTAAATATCAAGATTTAAAAGATTTAGGTATTGATATGGAAAAAGATGAACTTATCAATACATTACCTATGATGGCAAGTGATATTGAAGATTATGACGATGAGGAAATCAAAGTTGAATTCTTCCCTAATCGTCCAGACAACTTATCTGTCGAAGGTGTGGCAAGATCATTTAAAGGATTTTTAGGAATGGAAACCGGACTTCCAAAATATGAAATTGAGCCATCCGGAGAAAAGGTTTATGTAAGCAAAGATGTTGCTGAAATTCGTCCTTACATCAGATTTGCAAAAATCGAAGGAGTGGATTTCACAGGTGACAAGATCAAATACATCATGGATTTCCAGGAAAACTTGCACTGGGTAATCGGAAGAGACCGTAAGAAAGTGGCTATTGGTGTGCACAATGGAGATGTAGTAAGCGGACCATTCAAATACATAGCAACACCAAAAGACGAACCTGCTTTCGTTCCTCTTGAAATGGATGAGGAAATGACTCCAGAAGAAATATTGAAAAATCATAAGACCGGAGAAAAATACGCTCATTTGATTGATAAGTTTGACAAATATCCTCTTATCATCGATAAGGATGAACAAGTATTATCCATGCCTCCAATCATCAACGGAGAATTGACCAAACTTAAGGAAGATACTACAAACATCATTGTCGATGTAACTGGAACAGATGAAAGAGCAGTTGAACAGTCATTAAACATCCTTTGCGCTTCATTTGCTGAAGTTGGAGGAAAAGTGAAATCAATGGAAGTCATTTATGATGATGAAACCATCGTTTGTCCTGATTTCACTCCAAAGGTAAGAAATGTGCATGTTGACTTGACCAATGAACTCATTGGTGGAACCGATTTGACTGCAGAAGACATTAAAGGATTGCTTGAAAAGGCAAGATTTGACGCTAACATCATTAATAATAACGAATTAGAAGTGTTCATTCCACCTTACAGAGTGGACATCTTGCATGAAGTGGATATTGTTGAAAACATTACAATCCAATACCATATCAATGCAGTTGAAGCAAAATTGCCGGATATCGTTACTGTAGCAAATGAAGATAATTGGTTTAAAGGTGAAAAAACCATTAGAGAAGTGATGATAGGTCTTGGTTTCCAAGAAGTTATGAGCTTGATGCTAACAAGTGAGGAAAGCCAATACAAGAAGATGAATCAGGAAGAGATTGATCATGTTCAAGTTTCAAAACCAATCACAATTAGCGGAACTATGATTAGAACAAGCTTGCTCAATAGCCTAATGGAATTCTTGGAAGACAACAAGCATGAAGACCTTCCTCAAAAGATCTTTGAGATTGGTGATGTCCTATACATGGACAGCGAATCATCCAATAAGACAAAACAAGTTAAAAAATTAGCTGGTATGATTTGTCACAGCTCTGCAAACTTTACTGAAATAAAATCAACTGTAGCAAGTGTTGTTTCCAATTTAGGCTACAGTATGGAAATATCTGATTCTACCAACACAAGCTTTATTCCAGGTAGAGTGGCAGATATAAGTGGTGAATCTAAAAACGGTAAAATAACTGGATTCTTTGGTGAAATAGCTCCTGAAGTTATTAGAAACTTTGAATTGGAATATCCAGTTATTGCATTTGAAATTGAGTTCTTGTAATTCAATTTCCTATTTTCTTTTTTTATCTTCTTATTTTATCTTCTTTTTTAAAAAATTAAAATTAAATCAATCCCAAAAAAAAAGTTAAAAAAACAAATATCTAAACTAATTTAAAAAAAAACAATTAAAAAATTAA
>NZ_JAZNIB010000016.1:0-37794 GCF_045577275.1 Methanobrevibacter sp. | reverse complement strand
ACAGACATGCCTATAAAAGTAGGTACACCAATCGATGACTCATTATGTGATGACTGTACAGATTGCCAAGACGCTTGTCCTGTTGATGCAATAAATGAAGTTAAATGGGATTCCCGAAAAGAAAGGGAAGAATACTTCGACACAGAAAAGTGTTTTGAATTTATAAAGAAGGAAATGCAAAGAACTCATGGAAAGAGCTTATGTGCCAAATGCGGGCTGGCTTGCCCTTACACTAAGGAATACTTAGGAATAGAAACCGAAAGGGATTTGATTAAGGAAATATAATTAAAAATTTAATTAAGGTTTAATTAAGGTTTAATTAAAGTTTAATTAAAGTTTAATTTACTCCTATAAATAGGAGCTTTAGGGGGTTTTACTATTTTTAATGGAAGTCCATTAGATTTTTACAAGCAAGAACTGCCAAGATTCATGATTTTATCAAAAAACATTTTGAAATATTTGAAAGAGGGAAAAACACTTGAAGAAGCTTGCTCTAAGGCAGGTGTTGTTTCAAATGAGTTCAATATTTGGAAGCTTTGGGCAGATAAAGGTTTGCAGCCTTATGCAGATTTCTTTAGAGAAATTCAAAATTATAGATGACTTCAGCAAGACGAAAAAATGAATTGCAATTAAAAAAAAATAATTAAAAATAACGTTTAAAGAATATAAAAATAATTTAAAAAAAGAAAAAAAGAAAATTTATTTAAAAATAAATAAATTTATTGGATTTCAGCATTGAATACCAATGTTGCAGGTCCTTTCATGAATGCTCCGAGTTCTCCGTCCTCTTCATAGACATTAAACTCTAAGTCTCCACCAGGCAAGTGAAGAAGAACTTCATTGTCAAAAAGACCTAATTTTACACCAGCAAGTGCAGTTGAAGTTGCACCAGTACCACATGCTAAGGTAACACCAGCACCACGTTCCCAGGTCCTCATTTTTCCTTCATTTTTGCTGATTACTTCAACAAAATGAACATTGATCTTTTCTGGGAAGAGTTCATGACATTCAATAGCTGGACCATATTTGTCAATATCGATAGCTTCTACATCATCAACAAACAAGATTGCATGAGGGTTTCCTACATTGACACAAGTTGCCTTAAAGGTGGTGTCAATGACTTCAAGGTCACCGTCTACAAACTCCTCTGAATCTGCAATCATTGGAATTTCAGGAACTTTGAATGTTGATTTGCCCATATTTACCTTAAAGAGAACAGGTTCGCCATCTTCTACAGTAATTTCAATGGTTTTGATACCTGATTTGGTTTCAACTGTCATAGTTTCCTTTTCAACGATTTTGTTTCTGTAAACGAAATCTCCGAAACAGCGGATACCATTTCCACACATTTCCGCTTCGGATCCATCTGGATTGAACATTCTGTATCCAATATCTGCCACTTCGGATGGGACAACGAATAATACTCCGTCTCCACCTACACCAAAGTTTCTGTGGCATAAGATTCTGCATGCTTCAGGTTTGTCAGCTTCAGGAATTTGTTCTCCTTGGCTTTCATCGATAATAGGGAAATCGTTACCGATACCATGCATTTTAGCAAATTTTAAACCTTTTAAATCTACCATTATATCACCAATTGCCAGTAATAATATTCAATCTGCACCTATTGTAAATGGTCAGGAATGGATTGTTTTTCAAAGATATCATCAAAGCTTTGTGCTTCACGGATTACGAAGGACTCTCCATTTTTAACAAGAATCTCTGCAGGGAGAGGTCTTGAGTTGTAGTTGGAAGCCATTGTGTAACCGTATGCACCAGCATTTAAAATACCTAAGATGTCTCCTTCTTCAATGTCTGGAAGAGGTCTGTCTCTTGCAAACAAGTCACCGGATTCACAGACATTACCTGCAACATCCACTTTTTGAGTTGCTTCCTCATTCATTTTGTTTGCAACTACAATGTGATGGTAGGAATCGTACATAGCAGGTCTGAGCAAGGTGTTGAATCCTGCATCTACACCGATGAATTTTCTGTAGCTTTCTTTTACACTGTTTACTTCAACTAAGATTACAGAAGCGTCCCCTACAATGTATCTTCCTGGTTCAAGGTATAATGTAGGTTCTCCCATATCAAACTCTTCTAATTTTTCTTTGAATAATTTGACGTTTTCTTCTGCAAAGTGTTCTAAGTCAAGCAATTCTTCATCAGGAGTGTATGGAATTCCAACTCCACCACCGAAGTCAATGAATTCAAAGTCAATTCCTGCTTCTTGGTGAACTTTTCCTGCAATGTTCATAGTTGATTCAATAGCTAATTTGAATGGTTCAGGATCAAGAATTCCAGAACCGATGTGAGAGTGCATACCTACAGGTTCGAACCCTAATTCTTTAGCTAATTTGTAGATTTCTACAGCTTCGGTTTCCATAATACCGAATTTACTCATTTCTCCACCGGTGATACAGTGGCCGTGGTGACCAGCACCTACCATAGGGTTTACTCTGAATGAGATTTTTTTACCATTAGGATCAATGCTTTCTGCAAGTCTTTTAAGTGCGGAAACTGAGTCAATGTTCAAGATTACATCTTCACTGTTTACATAATCCATTTCATCGTTTCTTATGTTGTTTCCTGTGAATAGGATTCTGTCTCCAGAGAATCCCATTTTTTTACAGATGTAAACTTCTCCAGGAGAAACTGCATCAATGCAGCATCCTTCTTCCTCAAGGATTTTTAAAACTGCAATGTTTGTATTTGCTTTACAAGCATAGAATACTTTGAATTTAGGATAAAATTTAGTGAATGCGTTATAAAATCTGTTGTAGTTGTCTCTAATTCTTTCCTCATCAATTACATAGATAGGAGTACCGTATTGCTCTACTAAATCGCAAGCATCAGCACCGCCAATATCTAAATGGCCTTTATCGTTTGTTTTTATATTTAAATCCATTTTATGCCTCCGATAAAAATAATATATAATGAATAATTATCTTTATAATAATCTTAAAAATAAGTTTTCAATAAAATTCTATTTAAACTAATATATAAAATTATTTAAGGAAATTGATTGTCCGACTTGATAAAAACTGAAACAAATATGTTAAAAAAAAAAAGGATGAAAGCCTACCTAAGGTAAGAGTGCAACCTAAAAACTTTTTGTAAAATTCGACTGTCTAAAAAAATCAATTATTCAACAAACAATAAAATCATTTGTATGAATAGGATTAATAACAATAAAAATTGTTTGAAATTAAATTCCATGATTTTTTCCTCCTTTTATCTGAAATGGCATTCTTTTTAAGGTAGTGAAACCTAAAAAATAATTTTTAAATGGCTACTAATAAATATAACGATTTTATGAGCTTTAAATTTAAAAATAACGATTATATTGACTTAAAAATAGAAAATTATATTTATATTGTAAAAACTAAATAAATTGAAGAATTATAAAAAAAGTAAAAAATTATCAAGGTTTAGTGAATTCAAAAGAATTCAAAAACCTTACCATTTCAGATAATTGGAGATTTACTCAAAGAGAAAAACTCCTTAAAAATAATTTAAACATCATAATATATAAATCTAATCAAAGTTAAAAACTAAAATAACTAAATAAAAGCAATATAATAATCAAATAGAATTTTCATAGGTGAGAAAATGAATGATAAAAAAGATTGGGGATTGACAGTAAGGGGAGTAGTTAGAAAAGAAGACAAGATATTGATCCTCAGAAGACATCCAAAATCAAGAAACAATCCTCATAAGTATGAGCTTCCAGGAGGAAAAGTGGATCCTGGAGAGTTCTTTGATGTGGCATTGATAAGGGAATTCAAGGAAGAGACAAGCCTTGATGTCAATATAGAAAGCCTATTTGAAGTGGTTCAAGATGAATTCATAAGCAGAAGAACAAACCAGCCAATCAGCACAGTTCAACTGATGATGAATCTTGAAATAATGAGTGGAGAAGTTCAAATAAGCGATGAACATGACGATTTCAAATGGGTAAGCATTGAAGAATTAAAAGAGCTTTACAATGAGGATATGCTTACTCCTACACTTAGAAAAACTTTAGAAAAAAGAGATTTTGAGATTTGAATAAATCTCAATTATTTTTTTTATTAACCTACATTAAACTTTTTTTAAAAATAAGCCTATCATTTTTCATATAAGCGTTCAACATAAGGATTTAAATAAGTTTGAAGAACCTTCACAATAGGACCAATTATTAGAGCAGAAATGATTGTTCCTTCACGGACTCCTGCAAGGTATCCTAAGAAAACAATTGAACAAATAGCTGCTATAAGCACCATAGTTGTATCAAAGAATGGCTTTACCTTTGGGAACTCTTTTTTCAAAACCTTTGAAATAGCTACGATTATTCCATCAGGAGGAAGATAAACCACTTCTGTTTGAACCTCCAATAAAACACCGAAAGCAACCACTACACAACTTAGCAAAAGTGTGGCAAATTGACTTAAATAATCTGCAGGATTCAAGAAACTTACAAGCATCATTGAAAAGTCTATGGAAAGGGAGAAGATTGTTCCTACAACAATTTGCAAATACTGTCTCTTTTCAAACCCACTTCTTAATAGGATAATCTGAACAGCTATAAAGATCACATTAAAGATTAAGCAGACTGTTCCAACACTCATTTTCAATATCAGACTTGAAACATATGGAAGACAAATGATAGGAGAAGTACCTAAATTTGCCTTGATTGATATCGCTGCCCCTAAAGATATGAAAAATAGTGAAATTAAATAAATGACATATCTTGAAATCTTTTTTATTTGCATAAAATATAGTTTGCTTTAGAATACTTAAATAATTTTTTAAAAAAATAAGAAAAAATAAGAAAAATAATGAAAATATGAAAAATAAAAAGATAAGAAAAAAGAGAAATTATAAATTATTTAAATTTGAAACAAGTACTCTCTTTTTTGGAGTAACAGTTATTGCAGCTTTGACAAATTGAAACTCCATCTCCATTCGCTTTCCAATCAGCTAAAAAGTCTGGCTGTGCTACAAATGGCTTGGACATGGATAAGAATTCAACTTTTGAATCATTTAAAACATCATTCATTGATTTCATATCCCTCATTGAACCGCCTAAAATAACTGGAACATCAATCTCATCAATCAATTTATCCACATACACAAGGAATGGGTTTCTATCATTGCCATCATAAAGATATGATATTGTCCTTGCAGTCAATTGAATGCTGTCAGCACCTGCCTTTTCAAGTTCCTTTGCAACCTTGATACTTTCTTCAGGAGTCATTCCATTTTTTCTGACGTCCCAAGGATTTATTCTGCAGCTGACATGGAAATCCATAGTCTTTTTAAGAACCTTGATTATCTCTGAACAGATTCTGACACGATTTTCTGTATTTCCTCCATATTGGTCCTTTCTTTGATTGAAATAGGGGTTGATGAATTTGGCAAGATAAAAATTGTTTCCAATATCCATTTGCATTCCATCAAAACCTGCAAAAGAGAACTTTTTAGCAGCCATAATAACATCTGCCTGAAGACGTCTTATACCCTCTAAGCTAATGTCATTTGCTTCGACCTTTTGATTCAAACCATCATTATAATAAAAGAATGCAAGTTGTCCGAGAATCGGCACATCATGATTATGACAGATGTCTGTAATTTCCTTATAGTCCTTTACAAAACCTCTATAGTTTACATTATTACAGTATTCGGCAAATCTGTCTCTTGGATCAAATACAAACATTTCGGAATTGATCAATCCTACACCACTTTTAGCCATCCTTTCATATCTGTCAAATACTTCACTCTTTAAGAATCCGCCATCTTCAGTCTGTCTTTCCCAAGTTCCTGTTCTTACAATACGACTTTTTAGCTTTAAATCCCCTAAACTACATTCATCAAATATATCTTTCATAATAATCACGATTAACCTGTTAGAAATTTAAAAAAGTAAATAATTAAATAAAAAATAGAATGAAGAAAAATACTAGTAATTGTATTTATCCTCTATAATTTGACCATCCTTGATTTTTATGGTTCTTTCAGCCAATGCGGCAACACCATTATCGTGTGTAACTATAATCAAAGTCACATTATAACGCTCATGCATTTCCATAAGCAGGTCCAATATCATTTTTCCAGTTTTGGAATCAAGAGAACCTGTTGGTTCATCTGCCAAGATAATGGAAGGATTATTTACCAATGCCCTTGCAATAGCTACCCTTTGACGTTGACCACCAGACAACTTATTAGGTCTTTGCTTCTTCTTATCCTCCAATCCTACAGCACGGATAATCTCACTTGCCTTTTCCTTCATCTCCTTATTGGACATTCCAGTAGGAAGCAGTGGAATCTGGACATTGTCAAATACAGATAAGTTAGGAATCAGGTTATGCAATTGGAAAACAAAACCTATTTTTTCCTGTCTGAACTGGCTTAAATCCTTCTCTTTTACAAGGTCAATGCCGTCGATAAAGATCTTTCCTCTTGTAGGCTTATCCAAAGCACCAAGCATGTTTAGGAGTGTTGATTTACCAGACCCTGAAGGTCCGATAATGGATACGAATTCCCCTTCAAAAATATCAAGGTTTATGCCATTCAATGCTTTGACCATACCCTTGTCATATTCCTTTACAACATCAAAGAGGCTGATCAATGGCTCTTCATAATAGTATTCCTCACCATCATCACTGATGAAGGTTTCATTATAGATATATTCATCATCAGGATATGCATTATCATTTACTATCTGATTATCATCCATAAAATCACCTATTCATACCTCAATGCTTCTGTTGGAGCAAGCTTGGATGCCTTGTATGCAGGATAGATTCCTCCGATTATTCCAACGATAATTGTAATTCCGAATGCGAGAATGAATGTCTTAGGAGAGTAACCCAATGCAAAATCTGTTACATTGAATAGTCTAAGACCTACTTTAGGTATCAATATTCCGAATATTGAACCAACTATACCTGATAGCGTTGTCAATACCAATGTTTCTCCTAGAATCATTGTTAAGATCTTTCTGGATTTCCATCCTACAGACTTTAAAACTCCAATTTCCTTAGTTCTTTCATAAACTGCCATAACCATTGTGTTTATGATACCGATTCCACCTACAATAATTGCAAGAGCTGAAACTGCAAGGGTGGCAGTGTCCAATATTCCTAAAACATCATCTGCTATTGAAGATATCTCTTCACTTGTCAATGTTGTAAAGTTTTCATAATCCTCTTCAATCTTTTCACTGATTGCAGAATCATTTACATCTTCACCTGTTTTGACAAGAATACGTGAAACACCATCATTGTCGGTTATATCCTGTAAGGTATCCAATGGAACATAAATTCCACTATCAACAAATGGACTGCCTGTCTCAAAGATTCCTGACACATTAAATTCCTTGCCCTGCAAGGTAATGTCATCTCCAATGCTTACATTATTTACTTCAGCATATTCCGCACCGACAATAGCATCTCTAGTTCCATTTTCATATATTTTTCCATCAACCTTGTCAATTCCCATCATATAAAGTTTATCAGGTGCCAATCCCACGACAGTGGTTGCTAAACTGCTGGTATCAGAATCTCTAGATTTCAGCCGGTCCATATTCATTTCAGTAACCGTTAGCCCACCTGCGGCATCTATGACTCCAGTCCTATTTTTCATCTCATCTACTATCGAGCTATCCATTAATCCAGTGTTTGTGCCGACTGAACTTGAATTACTGACTGTTATCTCAGCACCAACATCATTCAGCGAAGTTTGAACTGAATCCTCCATTCCTGTAGTGATAAGACCCAATGCCACAATGGTGGTGATTCCTATAGCGATTCCAATAATGGACAATGCACTACGGGTCTTATTCCTAAATGGATTTTTTAAAATTAATGTTATGAATCTTATACTAACATCCCCTTATAAATAATTATTATTTACCTTTTTTAATAATTAAACTTAACTAAAAATTTAAAAAAAAATAATGAGATAAATAAATTTTAAAAAAATAGAAATAAAGTATCCATAACAACTGCTTTTTAAAATATATGATTATTTAAAACTTATATCAGTTAAAAATCATTAAAAATTAGGCTTAAGGCATTTAAGTAAATAACTTAATCTTTTTAAGAAAAATATTATATAAATTAAAGAATAAACTCATTTTAAGTTATTTAAAAGGTGAAACAATGTCAAAAATGTCAAAGGTTATGGAGTCTGCATTAAGACACAAAGACTATAAGGAAAGAAGCAGTGATGTTAATAAAACAGAAGAACATATGGAAGCACGTTCTCTTGTTGAAGATGAAATCTATGAACTCCCAAAAAGGATTTACCAGACAAAAGTTAAGAATGAAGAAAAGTTCGGATGCCAAATGCTAATTTTTAATGAAAGTGAAATCAGTAAAAATATAATCCTATATCTTCATGGAGGAGCCTATGTCAATGAGATTGCAAATCTGCACATAGCTTTTTGTGACAAGCTTGCTAAAAAGGTCAATGCAACAGTGTTTACCCCAATATATCCTCTTGCACCTAACCATACCTATGAAGAGACTTATCAAATCGTTGAAAAACTTTATGATTTCATATTGGAATTCAACAAACCCGTTACAATTATGGGCGATTCAGCTGGAGGGGGATTGTCTGCAGCATTTTGCGAATATTTAGCAGAGAATGAACTAGCACAACCAGAACATTTAATTCTAATATCCCCTTGGGTTGATGTGTCAATGTCTGGAGATTATGAGGATTATATGGATATTGACCCAATGCTTGGAGTGGATGGACTACGTGAAATGGGCAAAGCATGGGCAGGGAACTTAGATTCTAAAGACTATAAGGTAAGCCCATTGTATGGAGATGTGAAAAAGCTTCCACAAACTACAATATTTGTAGGTACACATGAAGTGCTATATCCTGACATTATTGAATTTTATAATAAGCTAAAGGATAATGGAATTGACGTGGAGTTGAATGTTGGTGAAGAAATGTCTCATGTATATCCACTTTATCCATTAGTTCCAGAAGCAAAAGAAGCATTTAATCATATTGTTGATATAATTTTGGATTAATATTTATAAAAATTATTGATTAAAATTGATTAAAATTGATTTATTGGATAAAAAACATTAGTCATAAATTTAAAAAAAAAGCAAATAGTCAAGAATTTTGAAATATCAAAACTCTTGATTATAAATATTAAAAATAAAATAAAATTTTAATTATAAAGCACTGAACACTTTATCAAGCGCTTCAACAAGTGCATCAATCTCTTCTTCCTTAACCACCAAAGGAGGAGCAAACCTTAATACATTGCCTGCAGTGCAGTTGATCAAGAATCCTTCATCAAGCATTTTGCCGACTATATCCGCTCCTTCGAAGTTCAATTCAACACCAACCAAAAGACCAGATCCTCTTACATCAGTGATGAAATCGTATTTTTCTTTTAATGGAGCTAATTTTTCCAAGAAGTATTCACCCATATCCTTACTGTGCTCAACAAGGTTTTCCTCTTCAAAGACATCGAAAACAGCATTTGCTGCAGCACCTGCAAGTGGACTTCCTGCAAAGGTTGTGCCATGGTCACCAGGTACAAAACCGCCAGCCACATCCTCTTTTGCCAAGAATGCTGCCATTGGGAATCCTCCACCAATACCTTTTGCTACAGTCATTATGTCTGCATCAATGCCAAACAATTCATGAGCAAATAAAGCACCGCATCTTCCGAAACCTGATTGAACTTCATCCACAATGATTAAAACTCCTTTTTCCTTACATAAATCGTTTAATCCTTTGTAGAATTCTGCATCAGCTACATGAACTCCACCTTCACCTTGAACTGGCTCAATGATAATAGCTGCAGTGTTTTCAGTGATAGCTTCATTTACACTGTCCAAATTGCCGAATTCAACTTTCTTGAATCCTCTTGGCAAGTTTTCCACATAAGGTGCACTGTATTCTGGGTGGTCTGTTACAGATAAGGTCAAGAAGGTCCTTCCGTGGAATGAGTCCCCGCAGAACAAGACTTCATGCTTACCGCTGTATTTGATTGCAAGCTTAAGTGCTCCTTCATTAGCTTCAGCACCGGAGTTTGCAAAAAAGATTCTATCAAATTTGGTTGCATCAACTAATCTTTTAGCGTAAACGGTAGCAGGTTCGTTATAGTAAATGCTTGAAATGTGAATAAGCTTTTCAGCTTGATCTTGAATAGCTTTCACAAGCTTAGGATGATTGTGACCTAAACAGTTTACAGCAATACCTGCTAAAAAGTCCAAATACTCGTTGCCGTCAATATCCCATACCTTGACACCTTCTCCATGGTCAAGTACAATTGGGACTCTATTAAATGTATTAATGAAATATTTATCTTCAATATCAATGATTTCTTGTGTATTCATGAAAATTCCTCTCATTCTTAATTTTTTAAATGAACAGATAAGTGTAAGTAAAATAATCTTAATAAGATTAAAATCAAAAAATTTTTCGCCTATTAAAGATTGAACACAATTATATTTATATTTTATTATATAAAAAAATAAGTATGGAATAAGATTTTTATTTGGATTGATTATATGGCACAGATAATATTAGGCAAAACTGGATTGAAAATAGAGAAAAATGGTTTTGGTGCTCTCCCTATTCAAAGGGATTCATTTGATGAAACTAAAGAGATTGTTCAAAAGGCTTATGCAAATGGAATTAACTTCTATGATACCGCAAGAGCATACACCGATAGCGAAGAAAAGCTTAACTATGCTTTTGAAGGGTTCAATGAAAAATATCCAAGGGAAAGCATCATAATAGCTAGCAAAACCCAAGGGGAAAACAGAAAGGACATTGAAAAAGACATTAAAGTCAGTCTCGATAAACTTGGAACTGATTATATTGACTTATATCAAATCCACAATCCATCATTCTGCCCAACAGAAGGAGATGGAAGCGGTGCATATGATGCGCTGTTTGACCTTTGTGATGAAGGAATCATAAGGCACATCGGATTTACATCCCATAAGGCAGAACTGGCTAAAGAAGCTATTGAAAGTGGATTATATGAAACCATACAATTCCCATTCTCTTATCTTACCGGCCCAAATGAATTATCCATTGTTGAAATGGCTAGGTCAAATAATATAGGATTCATTGCAATGAAAGCGATGAGCGGAGGATTGAATAGAAGTTCAAAAGCCGCTTATGCATACATACACAGTTTTGACAATGTTGTTCCGATTTGGGGAGTTCAAAGAATGTCTGAACTTGATGAATTCCTATCATATATGAAAGAAGAGGTAAAGCTTGATAAGGAATTGGAAGAAATAATCAGACAGGAAAGAGATGAATTGCAAGGAGACTTCTGCAGAGGATGTGCTTACTGTATGCCATGTCCACAGGACATTCAGATTTTCATCTGTGCGAGAATGTCATTATGGATGAGAAGATTCCCAACAGAACCTAATTTGGATGAAGCAACCCAAGAGAAAATGAAACAGATAGAGGAGTGTACAGAATGTGGACAGTGCATCAGCAAATGCCCATATGAACTAAACATTCCAGAACTTTTAAAGAAAAACTATGAAGATTATCAAAAAGTTCTATCTGGAGAGACAATAATAGAATGATTTTTTTAAATAATTAAGTTTATATTCTAAAAAATACATTATTAAATTAGATATTAAAATTAATGGTAAACCAAAAGTTTACAGAATTTAAAAAATTATTTTAAAAGGATTATTTAAATAAAGAGTTAAATAATTATTTTAAAAATTATTAAATATCTAAATTTACTTAAAAAAGTGATTATAATGAAAAAAGCAATTATTGAAACTGAAAAAGGAGATATCGTATTGGAATTATTCCCAAATGAAGCTCCTGGAACTGTAGCAAACTTTGAAAAATTAGCAAACAGTGGATTCTACGATGGTTTAACATTCCACAGAGTAATCCCTAACTTTGTAATTCAAGGTGGTTGTCCTATCGGTAACGGTACTGGAGGTCCTGGTTGGACCATTAAATGTGAAACTGAAGGAAACCCACACAAACATGGAACTGGAGCATTATCTATGGCTCATGCAGGTAAAGACACTGGTGGAAGCCAATTCTTTATTACTCACAGCCCACAACCTCATTTAGATGGTGTTCACACCGTATTCGGACAAGTTATTGAAGGTATGGATGTTGTAAACTCTATCCGTGCTGGAGATAAAATGTTAAAAGTAACCGTTCAAGGTTAGATTAAAAATTAAAGCAGTTTTTAACTGCTACTTACTCTTTTTTTTAAAATTTCTCCCAATAGATCGTTAAATAAAAACTTTTTTTGAAAAATATAACAAAACATTAAAAAAAAAATAGAAAAAATAAGATGAGATAGAAAGTAGAAAAATAGATAAAAATAAATAAAAATTAATGAAAATTAATGAAAATTAATAAAAATAAATAAAAATGTAAATTTAATTTTATTAAAAATGTAAATTTAAAAAAAATTAAAATTAATAGCCGTACTCTTCATCGGCTAAATCCAAATCATCCGGATTTCTAATCATATATCCACATTCATGACATTTGTATGTGTTATAATTGATTTCCTCAATAGCTTCAGAACCACATCTTGGACATCTTACCATATACTCCCCCTCCTCATATTGATTAATTATTGTATAATCATTGTAGTTTATAAAAGTTTCTAAATAATTATAAAAAATAGTTAAAATAATAGCTAAGCTAATCTACCGTAATCATCCCAACTGCCATACATCTTTCCTTCTTTGGTGTTTTTTAAAAAAGTGTCCAACTTCTTTTTATAAAGCTTTTTATCTTTTTTTTCCTTTTGAATGCTTGCAATCTTTACTCTTTGGTAAACTGGAGGGAAATTGTTAAAGTTTTCCCAAGTTTCAGGATCCTTTTTCAGCCTGTTTAAAATAGCTCTGCTTATTTTAAACTCCTTATCAAAATCATCGGGCAGTACCTCTAATCCTGCTTCTGTCATAAGTTCATGTTCAATTAACCATCTTGCACGTTCCCTATTTAACTGAGACCAATTGCTCTTTTTTATCCTTGGAGAGAATCTCTGCATCCTTACTCCATCAATTAGGCCATAAACTGAATCAATCCATCCAAATGACAATGCAACATAAACTGCATCCCTATATGAGAAAGTGTCTTCCACTGGATTTCCTCTTTTACAAACTATCCAGCACTCCTCCTCACTTGCATGATTCTTCTCCAGCCAAACCCTAAATTCATTTGGGCTTTTGCAATCCAATATATTTTTAGTTTCCATTAAATAGTATTAGATTATGCATATTAATATAACTTGGTATAGATTTGCTAAATCTGAGATTATAAAATAAAAAATGAAATTAATCTTCCAATATATGATTATTTAATATTTATGAATATTAATTTATGAATATTAAATATTTATAATTATAATTAAATATCTGAATTAATAAATAAAAGATTAGATTAAAAAAATTTTAGGATTAAAAAGTGGGGGAAACTATGAAACATAAATCAAAATATATTTCAATTTTGATTTTAATCTTTATTTTATTTAGCATCACTGCAGTATCTGCTAGTGAGAGTCAAACTGCTGCAATTGATGCTAATGACAATCACATATCTGAAGATGCCAATTTAATGAAGGAAAATCAGATAGATGATTCATATGAGGAATCTCAATCAAATAATGATTTAAATCAAAACAAATTATACACCTCCAATGAAGAGGAGGATTATACTTTTAATCAAGCCCAAACAGATATGGGAAATTCAGACAACACCTTGATACAAGCTGATGGTGATGGAGATGCAGAACCTGTAGAAGAGGACGAATACTCTTTTTTAGCCTTATATAAATTAATCAACCAATCAGATGAAGAATTAACTCTTGAACATGATTATAGATTCAATGAAAGCTGTGACTACGATTTATTAAACATATTAGACTATCCAGAAATAGAAATAGATAAAAATAGATTTATCCTCAACGGTTTAAATCATGTTATTGACGGTGCAGACATAGGGGCACAATTCAGTCTTGAAAATAGTGCAGGAGAAATCATCATTAATGACTTGACATTTAAAAATTTCAATATAACAGCTTTTTACTGCAGGGGAAAAACAATATTAAATAATGTTAACTTTACAAACTGCTCTGACCCACTGCTTGGAATATTTTCAATATCTTATGCTGAGCTGATTGCAAACAATTGCAGTTTTTATCAAAACCATGGTCGCACTATCATATCAGAATCTTATTCTAATATAACTCTAAATAATTCAATTTTTTCAGGATATGCTAATGGTACAATGATCAAAGGAAATAGAGGGCATTTAAGTGTCTACAATTCCATTTTTGAAAATTTCACTTCTGAGAGTGGAGCCATAATTAATTTCAAGGGAGACCGCATTGAACTAGTCAATTCAAGATTTGCAAATGCATATTCCGAGACAAGTGGGGCAGCAATCCTTGCAAAATACTACCCTATAAACATAGGAACTTCCTCTAATCCTCATTATATTCCATCAGACCCAATTTTGATTAAGGATTGCATATTCGACAATCTTACATGCACCAACGATGGTGGAGCGATACATATAGATCTTGATTCTGGATCTTATAATATCCCTAAAATCATGAATATTGAAGGTTCCAATTTTACCAACTGTAATTCCCGTTTTGGTGGAGCAATATCCATTTTAGGAGGAACATTGAATATCAATGAATGTAATTTCATAAATAATACTGCAAGCTTCAAAGGAGGAGCAATCTACTCATCCTGGACTAATTTAAACATTACAAAATCAGATTTCCAGAGCAATACTGCAACTAAGAATGGAGGGGCGATATTCTTTGACAAGCACAAATTGCTCATTAAAGAATCTAATTTCACATCTAATAAAGTGCTTGAGGAATCTAATATGGCAGCAAATGCGATTTATGCCCATGATGTTGAAGTGAATTTCTCAGATTCCATATTTAACAATGGAGGAGTAGCTGTCTACGCAGACTTTGCAAACGATTCAAAAATTGAAAATGTGGAGAAGAACGATGATATTTTCTTAATGGACAATCATAATTATATTGTTTCAGTAGAAAGCAAAGGAATTAAACTTAATTTCACAGAAAATGAAATAATTGTTGATACCCTTCCATCCCGCTTTGATGCCCGCGACTGGGGATGGGTAACTCCTGGAAAACTTCAAGGGGACAATGATGACTGTTGGGCATTTGCTACAATAGCATCCATTGAAACCTCTCTTGCAAAATCCACTGGAACATTATTCAATCTGTCACAAAACTATGCTCAGAAACTCCAATTAAAATATTATGATGTTGGAGACTTAAGAAACAGCTTAACCGGTTTTTCATATAGTGGATTAGGTTACGCGTTAAGTTGGTATGGGGTTTTACCTATTGACGGTCCTTATGATGATAGGGGAATGATTGCAGATGAAGACATGGATGTTGAGAGGATTCATGTTCAGGATGCAATATTCATCTATACTGGAATGAATGACACCATAGATTTAATAAAACATGCCATAATGAAATATGGGGCAGTTAGTGTTCAAGGCTGGATAGAGAAACCTAAAGAAGAAATCCCAACTGAGGGTGAGGATATTGCCATTATGGACCATGGCACACATTTCGTTTCAATTATAGGATGGGATGACAATTATATTGATCGTTTCTCTCATGAAAGAGGAGGCTGGATATGCAAGGATTCTTTAACAGGATTTAGCAATATGAGTTACACTAATTTCCCAGATGTCGATTACTATGCCATCGTGCCTCAAAGAGTTGCCATAGCTTATATCTTTGAAAATAACATTGACTATCATGTGAATTACCAAACTGATTTAACCGGTTTGGCTGGCTTCGATGGAAATTATACCCTTTATTCCAATGAATTCACCTCTAAATACTATGAATTGATTGGTGCTGTAGGAACTTACTTCAATGAATCCGGAATCAAATATTCCTTTGACATATTTGTAAACAATAAAAAGGTTCACTCCCAAACTGGCATAAGCGAGTTTGCAGGATTCAGAACAATCATCTTAAATAAGTACATTCCAGTCAAAACAGGAGACCAATTCAAGGTTGTATTCAAAAGCAATGCCGTCCCATATCAAGCATGGTCAAGAGTGCATTATCTGAATGGAACATCTCTTGTAAGCAAAGATAATAACAGTTGGACTGATTTAGCACCTTTAAACAAGACAGTTTGTCTTAAAGTCTACACAGTAGCTGATGATACCAAAATAATCAACAATAAAAACATTACTGTTGACTATGATGGAGGTTCCTATTTCCGTGTAAAAGTTGTGACAGCAGAAGGCAGAGCTGTTGGAGTTGGAGAAAGTGTTAAATTCACCATCAACGGTAAAGGCACAACAGTAAAAACAGATGACAATGGTATTGCAAAAATAAAAATAACTGACTTGCCTGGAAAGTACACAGTAACAACAACATACCGTGGAAAAACCTATAAAAATACTGTTACTGTAAAACAAGTCCTTAAAACAACTAAAACAAGCGTAAAGAATACTGACAAGAAACTTGTCCTTAAGGCAAGCCTTAAGATCAATGGAAAAGCAATTAAGGGCAAGGTTATCAAATTCAGATTCAGAGGAAAAACCTACAAGGCAAAAACCAATGCAAAAGGAATAGCACAGGTAACAATCAAACAATCAGTTATCAAAAAACTTACTGGAAAATCATATGCTGTAAAAGTCACTTACCTTAAAGACACTATTAAAACAACTGTAAAGGTGAAACAAGTTCTTAAAGCAAATAAAGTAAAGATAAAGAAATCAGTTAAGAGGTTTAAACTTAAAGCAAGCCTTAAGCTCAATGGAAAACTTGCTAAAAAGAAACTAATCAAATTTACCTTTAGAGGAAAAACCTACAAGGCAAAAACCAATAAAAAGGGAGTGGCCACAGTTACCATTAAAAAAGCAGTTATCAAAAAGCTTAAGAAAGGAAAAAAATATTCTGTAAAGGTAGCTTATGGTAAAGATTATCTAAAAACAACTGTTAAAGTAAAAAAATAAATGATAAGCCCCATTCTTTATTTAAGAATAATTGTAGTGAAATATGCCATTTCATAAAAATTATGAAATGTGAAAATTAGGTTGTATATGAAATGTATTTAAATAATTTATTTTCAGAGGAAAAAGTCAATACTGGAAGACAAGCAGAATTGGATATTGCGAAGGCATTTTCAATAATCTTTATGGTTTTCGTTCATGTGGTATGGATGATTTTTTCTTTTGACAATAACATCAGCAATGGATATGCACTTATATGCTCAAATATTTTAGGAAGACCATGTGCTGCACCTATTTTCATGTTTTGTATGGGCGTAGGAATTGTTTATTCAAGACACAACCAATGGGGCCAAATGATAAAGAGAGGAATAACTTTGTTCCTAGCAGGTATCGTAGTAAATATCTTTGAATTCTTTATACCTTATTATGTTTACGGATATCTTTTTGGCAGTTGGGATGTTTTCACAATAGCTGGAGGATTATTGCTCTTTTGTATAGATATTTTAGAATTTGCTGGTTTGACATTTATTCTACTGGGCATTTCCAAAAAAGTGAAGAGATCAAATGAAGCCCTCATAATCATTGCTATAACAATGTCCATTATTGGGTCTGTTTTAAGATACACTGACTTTGGAATGCCTGTTTTGAACTTGTTCTTTGGTTATTTCATTGGAACAAAAGGTGGATTTACAGCATTCCCATTATTCAATTGGTTTATAATACCTGTTGGAGGATATATTTGGGGACAATACTTTATTAGAGCAAAAGATAAAAATCAATTCTTTAAATATTGGCCAATATATCTCATAATAGCTTTAATTTACTTTGTTATCTCAACTCAAATAAGCAATGGTTTCCTAACAGACATCCATCAATATTATTTCATGACCTTTATAGATGCATTATTCTGTTTGCTTTATGCTCATGCAAATATAGGTCTTTGCTACTATTTAAGCAAAATTTTGCCTGATATTATCATTAAAGCAGCCACCCTATTAAGTAGCCACATTATAAACATTTATGTTACCCAATGGCTATTTGTGCCTTTAATAACAATATTCATAGCTTATATATTTAAAGGCATCGTATTTACTGATTGGATGGCAATAATAATCTCAATATTCACTTTGGGCTTATCCATAGATATAGTTCTAAGGGTAACAAAAAGAATAAGAGGATTAGATGAACATGTTATGGAAAGAAGAAAGTTTGAAAATAAATAGAATAATTAAAAAAATTAGTTAAATAGGTACTTTTTACCATTTAACCCACCTTTTTTAAATAAATAAATTCAGCTTAATAATCAGTTCAATAATGCTGTTCAATTATCCCAATTGGGATTAGTAGGTTTCTTAAGGGTTAAGAATAAGCATACTGCAAATACGACTACTGCACAGATAAGTGTAATAACTAATCTTTCAAGGGAATAGTCCTGTACAATTTCCACCATTCCACCAAACCAAACAATTGCAATACCAACAGGAAGAAGATACTTTACAATAAAGAGCCATGCTTTACCCACCTTAATTGATCTTGATTTTGAATTCAAATAATCAACCAAGTTTTCAGCCTTGTATACCCAAGCAAAGAGGATGCATTCAAGGATTAAGCAAAACAATACTGCAATCTGATTGATATAGGCATCAACATATTCAAGCAATGTGCCGCCGAAGGCAGTTGCATAGACCATTGACATCAACCCTCCGATAATACATAGTGCTGTCACTGTCCTTTTTCTGGATATGTCAAATTTATTTTGTATTGAAAAGGATAATGGTTCAATCATTGTCAAAATGCTGGTAAGTCCTGCAATGAAAATTGTCAGGAAGAACAATGGCCCAATGACATATGCCCACTGACCTAAAATATTGAATACAGCAGGGTAAACTACAAATATCAATCCAGTGCCTTGGCTTACAATATCGGAAACAGGTGTTGCAGTCTGCAAAGACATATAACCTAATATTGAAAAGACAGCAATCGCTGAAATGTTTTCAAAGAATGAATTCGCTAAAGCGATTATAAGGGTGTTGGAAATTATATCTGTATCCTCCTTAAGATATCCTGCAAAGGTTATAGTTCCACTTAATCCGATATTCAAAGAGAAGATGATTTGACTGAATGCCAACATCCATATATTAAAATCTGTTAAAAGTGACCAATCAGGGGCGTACAATTCAGCAAGACCAATGGAAGCACCAGGAAGAGTGACTGAGAACACAACGATTAAAATCATGATGACGAATAATAATGGAACCAAGACTTTAGAGACTCTGCCTAAACCCTTTTCCAAGTCCCTGTGAGAAATGAACCAAACAAGTGACCAAACAATGAGAAGGGCAATTGCAACTACAGGAATGAAATTCAAGACCCCACTTAGATTGGTGGTTGAATGTGTAAGAGTGCTTGAATAGAATAAGTTTGGATCTGCTCCCCACGCTTTAAACATGCTTAAAAAAATGTAAATTCCATCAAAACTTAATAGACTTGAATAATAAATCATTACTGTAAGCAAACAAAGGGGGATGAACCATCCTAAAAATTGCCATCTGGAATCAATCTGAGTGATTGTTTTAGCAAAGGATGACTTGAACTTGAATCCGATACCATACTCCAAGAAAAGAATAGGGATTCCCATCAATAAAATAGCTATAATATATGGTACAAAAAATGCACCTCCGCCGCTAGAATAAAGCACATATGGATATCTCCAAATGTTTCCAAGTCCAACGGCAGAACCTATCATTGCCAATATAAATGTTAAGGTACTGCCCCACTGATTCGCATTAGTCATAATTTCATCCTTTAAACATCATTTATAAAAAGTAAATAAGTTAACTTTGTTATTGAACATTAAAAAAACTTTTGTCTTAACTTAAAAAAAATTGTTTAATATGGGACTCATAATTTAAACGTTCTCATTATTCAAATATATACAAAACAACTAGATAAGAATGTTAAGTATATATAGTATTAAGAAATAATAAAAAAATAATAATAAAAAAATAAAACAATGATTAGGTGAAAAAATATGGAATATGAAATACGTGGCGGTTCATTTCCTATTGTAATCTGCACATTACAAAAAGGAGAAACCATGAAGAATGAAACCGGGGCAATGTCATTTATGACAAAAGACATGAAGATGGAAACCAATACAGGCGGAGGCCTTCTAAAAGGTCTTGGAAGAGCATTGTCTGGAGACAGCTTATTCTTAAACTTCTTCACTGCAGAATCAGACAATCAGCAAATAGGATTTTCAGCACGTACACCTGGAAAAATTTTGTCAATCAAATTAAATGGAAACAATACATTCATCGGTCAAAAAAATGCATTCTTAGCTGCTGAAGATAGTGTTGACCTCGACATATACTTTAAAAACAAGCTTGGAACCGGAATATTCGGTGGTGAAGGATTCATTCTCCAAAAATTCTCTGGAGAAGGAATGGCATTTATAGAAATCGATGGTGAAGTTATTGAGCATGAATTGGAACCAGGTCAAACCTTACTTTTAGACCCAGGACATCTCGCTGCAATGGAAGAAAGCGTTGAGTTTGAGATTGAAAGAGTCAAAGGAGCTAAAAACATATTGTTCGGAGAAGGGTTATTCTTTGCTAGAGTCACTGGACCTGGAAAGATATGGATCCAAACCATGCCAATTACAAAATTGGCAGAATCATTGATCCCTTACATGCCAACAAGCAGCAGCGGAGGATTTGACTTCTAAAGAAGTTTATTATTAAATAAACTTTTTTCTTTTTTTTCTTTTTTAAAAATCGGATATATTATTCTATTTTTCAATATTTTTATTGTGATTTTTTAATTTTGATTTTTAATTATTAGATCTTAAATTATTTAATTTAAAATTATTTTATTTTAATTGTTCGATTTTTTTAATTTTATAATAAATTGCTAAAATTTATCAATATATAAATGAAATACATAAAAATTATTCAAATTTAATGAATTTTTCATAATTTTACTAGAAAAATTAATAAAATATTAAATAATAGAAAAATAAATTTATAATTATGTTTGGCGAAAAGGAAAATACCGAAGAAAAAATTATGGAAGCAACATTTAATATTCTTCAAAGAGAGGGGCTTGCAAAAACAACTACTAAAAAAATAGCTTCTGAAGCAGGGGTTAATGAAGTAACTATTTTTAGAAAGTTCGAAAATAAGAAGAATTTGATAACCGCTACTAAAGATTTCTATTTGAAAAAATTTACAGATAAGTTGGAACAAAACTTCGATTACACAGAAGATGAAACTGTAGATGAATATCTTAACAAATCATTTTATGGAATGTTAGAATTTGAAGAAGAAGATGCGAAGATTGTTAGAGTAGCTTTAGGAGAAGTTAGAGAGAATCCTGAAAACAAACTCTTGATTTCACAAATCGTAGAACCTGTATTCAAAAAATTAGAAGGATTCTTTGAAATGAAAATAGAAAAAGGCGAAATTAGAGAAATTAATTCTAAAGCTATTTCATTAGTATGCTATAGTATACTTTTCCAATCTATCATGATATATCAAATACATCATGACAATCCTGATTTCAAACCAGAATTCACCAGTGAAGATGTTTTAGACATTATCTATAATGGAATAAAATAAGAATCATTTATTGTATTGATTATAATGGATAAAATCTTAATTAAAAGATTTTTTCCAATTTTCTTTTTTAAATTTGTCCAACTCCATTTGAATTTTCATTCGTTTAGACTATTTTTTAACTTTTTTTAAAACTTTAAATTTAAAATAAAACTAAATTATTTTTCTAAATTTTTTCTAAAAACCTTCAAATCTAAAATAACCTCCATATTATCTTTAAATTTTTAAACAATCCATTATAAACTAATTTTTTAATATTTAAAGATGCAAGCAAGTACTTGCATTCGAAAATCTTTATATACTGATTTTTTGATATATACTATTGTGATATGTAAATCACACTTAATTAAAAGTAAAAAGATTCCCCAAAATATACCTATAAAAAAATTTTAGTGATAAAAGAATTAAAAGAATTTACGATTGTTTTAATTGTTTTATCAAAAAAATTAATTGTTGTATCTATGTTTTTATCAAAACATAACAACACAGGAATTTTTTGTCGCGTAAATAAACCCCCTCATTTACGTGACAGCCTATCAAAAGATTCTAGTACAAATCAATTCGAAACAGTCCCCCTCATCTCGAAATACTAGAATGTTTTGATATTTATAAAATTAAAAGAGTTTTAAGTGAATCCTAAACACGCACTTAAAATTCTTCCCCCTTTTTTTAAAAATTTTATTGCATTATTTACTACTGATTTTTATTTTACTGTTTACTAATTTACTATTTTAGATCTCTTCTTTTTTAAAAACAGCTTTTTTTAATTAATGAGAACATATGTTCCTAATAAAATAGCAAGCAGAATAACATTTAATACAGTAAATACAATCAAATATCTCATTTTAAACTCATCATGCTCTCGAATAAGGATCTTATATGAAATCAGATTTGCCATAGAAGCGATGAGAGTTCCTAAACCACCAATATTGATTCCAATGATGATTGCCTCATAATTTGTACTGAAACCGCTTAGCAATATTGCAGAAGGAACATTTGAAATGAATTGAGATGCAATCACTCCCCAAAGAACCTCATTTCCAACAATCCAAGTCTTAAACAATTCATTGAAAAATGGAATATTCTCTAGATTGCCTATCAGGATAAACAGTGCAATGAATGTTAAAAGCAGGAAATAATCCACACCAAGAAATACCCTTTTCAAAAAATGACTTCTATCAATTTCAATCTTTGGCATAGCCGGCAGGGCAATATTCTCTTTTGGAATGAAAAATGACAATGCCGCTAAAAATGCAACTGATACAATAATATAAGGCAATAGAAGCATGAAAAATGATAGGAATGGAATATGGGACACTGTATACATTACAATATTATGTGGAGCCCCAATAGGAAGGACCATACACCCCACATTAGCTGCAATGGTTTCCAAACTAACTGTGAATATTATCAAGTCAAGCCTATCGACTTTCTTTAAAGCCAATAATGTAAATGGTACAAAAATAATCAATGAAACATCATTTGTAATGAATATTGAACTGAAAAAACAAGTAAATACCAAAAATAAAACAAGCCCACGACTATTTTTAACTTTTTTCAATAGCTTTCGAACCAAAATCTCAAAAACTGACAGATTTTTCAAAATCTCCACAATTAGCATGATGATGAAAAGAAGTATAATTGTTTCCCAATTTATATAATTTAAATAATCCAAGCTTGGTTTAACAAAAAAACAAGAAACAATAGCTAAAATAAGAGATATGGAGAATATTATCTCTTTTTTAAAAAAATTAAAAAGTTCATCTGTCAATTCATTCATAATAATATTTTAGTGAATGTATTATAATAATTTATTTAAAAATATAGGATTAACAGAGGTGAATAAAAAATATAAAAATTTATAATTAATCATTAACAGAGTTAAATATTAATATACTGAATATTTTCAATTTTTATTATAAGTATTTAGAGGAAAACTATGAAAAATAACAGAAATATTTGCATACTGTTAATATTTCTTGTATTTATGATTACAATATCCGCAGCTAGTGCTGCAGAAGATGTTGCAAGTGATTTAAGCAGTATGGAGGATAATGAAGAAATCATTTTAGAAGAAGGTCTGAGTGATGAAAGTATTCTAAATGATGCTGATAAAGACATTGTTTTGGATGAAAACAATGTAAATGAAGATCCTATTTCAAAGGGCAATAATGAAGAGGAGAAACTATCTGAAACTACAGGAACATTTACAGATTTGGAAAATGACATTAACGGAAATGACGATACAGAGATTAGTTTAAATAAAAATTATGTCTTTAATCCAGATTCCGATTCAAGTCTTGTAGATGGAATTATTATTAAACGTGAATTGAGTATTGACGGTAATGGAATAACAATAGATGGAAACCATTTAGCACGTATTTTTCAAGTAAGCAGTGGAAATGTGAAAATCCACAACATTAATTTTATTAATGGAGAAATCGATGAATATAGTGGCGGAGCTATATTATGGCAAGGAAAAGACGGATCCCTTTCTAACTGCAGTTTCATAAATAATACTGCCCTTGTAGGGGGAGCGCTTATGATGATGGGTACAAATACTGCTGTTTCCAACTGTAATTTCATTAATAACTATGCTATTTCTCAAAATACCAGAGCTGGAGGAGCTATTTATTGGTATTCTGATAATGCCACTATCAACAACTGCACTTTCAAGGACAATAGAGGAAAACTTGGAGGGGCTATTCATATGTATTATAGTTCAGGAACCATTTCTGATTCTGTTTTCATAAACAACTCAGCAGAACAAAGTGGGGGAGCTATCTATACTGAAGAAATTGATGGTGCAATTTATGGCATTGCCAGCCATAATTATCTTAATATCACCAATAGCACTTTTGAAAGCAACCACGCAAAAATGGATGGTGGGGCTATAAATTTATATGGCAGTGCCAACTGTACTATATCCAACTGTAATTTTGCACACAATACAGCAGATGACGGTGGAGCAGTAGATGCAGATGGATTAATGAACAATACAGTATCCAACTGCAAGTTCACAGAAAACATTGCAGGATACAATGGAGGAGCAATATTCTGGATTAGTGCAAATGGTTCCGTATCCAACTGTAACTTCACAGACAACGAGGCAGAAAATGGTGGAGCAATCTATTGGTACCTGAATGATGGATCCATTACCGGTTCTAACTTCATAAACAACACTGCAAATTATGGCGGAGCTATTGATGGAAAAGGAAACGTAGCCAACTCTAATTTCGTAGAAAACAAAGCAAGCCATGGTGGAGCAATGGATGGCGGAACTGCTACAAACTGTACATTTATAAAGAACAATGCAGATTCTGCCGGTGGAGCAATCAATGAAGGAAATGCAATAAACTCCAACTTCACAGAGAACAATGCAGAATCTACAGGTGGAGCAATCAATGAAGGAAATGCAATAAACTGTAATTTCATAAACAACACTGCAAATTATGGTGGAGCTATGAACGATGGAAATGCAATAAGCTCCAACTTCACCGACAATAAGGCATATGAGAATGGTGAAGAGCCAGCTCCTGGTGAAAGCAAAAGTGATGCAATGCTTGAAGGCATTGCAGTGAATTGTATTTTCATCAACAACGAATATCGTGAAACAAAAGTCTATTCTAGTGCAAGCTTAGTTACTTCAGATTATACCTCCACATATGATTCAGGCGAAACATTAGAGATAAAATTAGTTACCCCTGATAATCATCCATTAGATGGCATTCAAGCAAAAATCACTGTTTATCAAGGTAGTGAAAAGGTAGGAACCTATTATGCTCCAACAGGAGAAGGATGGGAAGTCAATTTAAGCCCTGGTGACTACATAGCTTCAATATACATTGAGGAATTGCCTGAAGTGGTTGGGGTTGCAGCCGAATTAAAAATAACTAAAGCTTCAACTGAAATCTCTACATATGATGCTAGTTTTGAATTTAATGCAAGCAGACAATTTGTATCTGTTATCTTAAGAGATGGAAACGGCAAGACAATTAAATTCGCTCCAGTAACTATACAAATTGATGAAAAGAACTCCACCACAATGACCGATCAAAATGGAGAAATAAGAGTATCCGCTAGAAATCTAGGTATAGGTCCACACACTTTGACAGTTAGATTTGATGAAAACGAAAATTACACTGGATCAACAAACTCTTCAATAATGACTGTCATTCCATCCAGAACAATGATTGAATGTGAAGACTATGTCGGAGAATATGGCAGTGCCGATGAAATAGTCATCACATTATATGACAGCGAAGCGAAGCTAATCAAAGGAGCAAAACTAACTGTTGATATAGATGGTCCAAAAACCTACACAACTGACAATAAAGGGCAAATAAAAGTACCGGTCAATGAATTGCAATCAGGGTCATACAAAGCGCTTATCCTATTTGAAGGAAATGAAAACTATTCATTATCATATCAAAAACTAAGTGTAGATATTGCTAAAGTCACAAGTCAAATAATATATGAAAACATGACTACAACTGCAGTTGACGTGGATACTGACGGCAGAATCGGAAAAAATTTCACCATTACCCTTAAAGACAGCAAAGGAAATGCTTTAGCAAATAAAGCAGTGCAAATTGGATTCAATGGTAAAGTATATGATAGAGTAACCGACAAAGATGGTAAGGCAAACTTGCAAATCAACCTAAAGAATGCAGGAACCTACACATTTGCAATATGCTTCTTAGGTGATGAAAACTACAATGGATCATTTGCTGTTGCTAAAATTGTTGTAAACAAGCAAAAAGGAAGCTTAACAGTTCCTAATAAGTCTTTCAAAGCAAGTGCAACAAGTAAAACCTTAACCGCAACATTCAAATCTGCAAGCGGAAAAGTAGTAGCTAACAAGAAAATCACATTTACCGTAAACGGTAAATCCTACAGCGCTACCACCAATGATAAAGGTGTTGCAACTGTCAAAGTAAGCCTAAACAAAAAAGGAACCTACAGCTTCACTGCTAAGTTTGCTGGAAACAATATGTATGCAGCAATCACAAAAACTGCAAAGCTTACCATAAAATAAGAAAAATAAAAAATTTTTAAGAATAGTCAAAAGACTATTCTTTACTACTTTTTTTAATAAAAAAAATAATTTTACTTCAATTTATATCGTTAAAAAAAGATTAAAAAGATATAATTTAAAAAATATATCCTTTTACTATTTTTATCTAAGTTGGTCTATTCGTATTGAATTTGTCTTTGGATCTTACACCGACCAATGAAGCAAATATCGCGAGGATACAAGCAACGGTACAGATACCACAAATGATTTGAGATGCTTGGACGACCATGCCAGCATATTTGGTTGCAAGTGGCAAGCTTCCCATAATCCATGCAAATACAAGAGTGAGAAGACCTAAACTCATGGTCTGACCAATTGTTCTCATGGTTGCTTGAGATGCTGAAGCTGTTGGAGCATCTTTTGGCGGAACTGAACTCATGATTGCATTCATGTTTGGGCTTGAGAAGAGTCCCATACCGATACCCTGTAAGATCATAGCTATAATGACAAGGTAAATCGGTGTGTCACCATTCAGGAATGTGAGAATCAAAAGAGCCACAGTTGCAATTCCCATACCAATAGCTGCCAATTTCTGTGGGTGTATCCTATCTGAAAGCTTACCTGCATTAGGTGCCATAATCGCCATGATGATTGGGGTGATGATTAAGATCATACCTGCCATCTGTGCATTCCATCCTCTAACGTATTGGAAATGGTAATTCAAAATAGTTGTAACTACCATAACTGCAATGTAACTGCATAAAGCTGCAACATTGGATGAAGTAAACTTCTTGTTCTTGAATAGATTCATATTGAATACAGGAGATTTTTGTCTAAGTTCATAAGCTCCAAATATTACAAGGATAATAAGTCCGAGAATGGTCAACATTAAACCTGTGCTTGTTGCCAATGTTGTAAATCCATAAATGAATAATAATATGCCTATTCCATATAAAATAGAACCTACTGTATCGATCTTATCATTTTCATAGGTTTTCCACTCATCTGTAATTTTCCAAATCATAAGGGCAATACAAAGCACTAGGAATGGAATTACAAAGTAGAACATTGACCTCCAGCCTAAGTTGTGCACCAAGAATCCGCATATAACCGGAGACAATGAAGTTGCCAAGTAAACACCAGTTACTGTAAATCCTAAAGCCTTACCTCTGTTTTGAGGCTTGACAGCTTGCACTACCATTGCCATAGCAGATACGTTCAAGAATGCTACACCTGCACCTTGAAGCATACGGAAGATCATGAATGATTCTGTAGAGAATGAAAGCACTGCACCTATTGAAGCGAATAAATAGAGCAAGACTCCACCAAGCAAAGATTTTTTAACACCAAACTTACCGGATATCTGTCCTGCAGGAACTGTAAATACAGCAACCACAAGGAAAAATATGGTAGGAACCCAATTTTGAATAACATTATTCATTGCAAATTCCTGTGCAATAGCTGGCACTCCTATGATAATCCCATTGGATAGGAATACTGCAAAGAATGAAGTAATGAATGATACCGCTATTACAACAGTTTCTAAATCAAATTTCATAACAATCCCTCTATAATATAAAACTCATTAATTTAAATTTTAATTGAAATATTTATAAATCAAATTTTAATTTTCACCTTTAAAACATTTTAAATAAGAATAAATAAATTTAACTTGCATTTGTATTGAATTCATCTTTAGATTTTATTCCTACAAGTGATGCGAATATTGCAACTATACAAATGACTGTACAAATTATACAAACTATTTGAGATGCTTGTACAACCATACCTGCATATTGGGAAGACAACTTCAAGCTTCCCATAATCCAAGCGAATACAAGGGTAAGAAGTCCTAAACTCATGGTCTGACCAATTGTCCTCATTGCAGATTGTGCTGCAGATGCATTTGGAGTTTCATTTGGAGGTACAGAACTCATGATTGCGTTTGTATTTGGAGTTGTGAACATTCCCATACCTACACCTTGGAAGATCATCGCAATGACAATAAGCCAAATTGGAGTGTTTGCATCTAGGAATATTAAAATCAAAAGGGCCAATGTTGCAATTGTCATTCCAATAGCTGCCAATTTCTGTGGATGAATCCTATCAGAGAGCTTTCCTGAATTAGGAGCCATTATTGCCATAATGATTGGAGTGACTATTAGAATAAGCCCCGCCATTTGAGCATTCCATCCTCTGACATATTGGAAATGATAATTCAATATTGTGGTAAGTGATGCTATTGCAAGATAACTGCATAATGCTGCAACATTAGATGAAGTGAACTTCATGTTCTTGAATAATCTCATGTTGAATGCAGGAGTGCTGACTCTGGTTTCATAATATGCGAAGACAAGAAGCAAAATAAAACCTATTGCAACGCTAAGCTTACCCATAGTGGTCATTAAGCTTGTAAATCCATAAATGAAGAGCAAAATTCCTATTCCATAAATGAGATAACCTATACTGTCAATCTTATCATTTTCATATGTTTTCCAATCTCCTGGAATCTTTAAAATCATAAGTGCAATACAAACAAGGAAGAACGGTATTGTAAAGTAAAACATTGACCTCCAGCCAAAGTTATAAACCAAAAATCCGCATATTACAGGAGACAGGGACCCTGCCAAATAAACACCAGTTACTGTAAATCCTAAAGCCTTACCTCTGTTTTGAGGCTTGATTGCCTGTACAACCATAGCCATAGATGCAACATTTGAAAATGCCCCACCGATTCCTTGGATCACTCTGAAAAATAAGAATGACTCAGCAGAGAATGACAAGCATGCTCCTATTGAACCGACAAGGAAAATCAATACCCCTACTACCAAGGACCTCTTAACACCAAACTTACCGGACAATTGTCCTGCAGGAAGAGTGAATATGGCTACAACAAGCAAAGCGATTGTGATAATCCAATTTTGAACAACATTGTTCATTCCAAACTCACTTGCTATTGATGGAACCCCTATGACTATACCTGCAGCTAAAAACACTGCAAAAAATGATGTAAGAAATGATACAAGCACTACAGAGGTTTCTGAATCAAATTTCATATTATCCCTTTTTTATAAACATGATTAATGCCAAATCTGCATGAAAGCTTAAGATTACAATTCTTCAACTAATTTCATGCCATTGATAGCTATTTCCTTAATTCTTTCAATAAATTCTCGATCTTCTTCTGTTATTCCCACTTCCTTTTCCCAATCCTTAGAGATTTGTCTGACCTTAGGAACCAATTCATCCCCCTTTGAAGTGGTCTTTAACATGTATTTTCTTCTATTGTCCGGATTGACTTCCCTTTTAATGAATCCATCATCCTCTAATTTCTTTAAGGATTTGGCAATGTTTCCCTTGCTTTGACCAGACATTATAACTAAATCATCCTGAGAAATGCAAGGGTTATCATAAATCATCATGATGTATCTTACTTCATGGCCTAAGTCAAATTCAGCAATCTTAGACTTCAAGTATTTGAAATGATTTTTAGATAGATTATGAATCCATGCTATTAAAGGAGAGCTATCCATTATTCCTTGAAAGCTTTCACTTTCCATTATTTCACCTACTTTAAAAATTTAAGTAATCACTTTCAATATTATATTGCCTTTTATATATTATAAATGTTTCATTTGAAACAGTTAAAAATGAAACAATTAATATTTTAAAAAAATGTGAAATGAGGGAATTGAGTTTTTTATATTTTTCCTTTGGCAAGTTTTTTCCTTCTTCTTAAAAAAATTTAAATATAATTAAATGTAAACTAGAAATAAGAGAATTTTGATTTATCGGTTTCAAAATTGTCTCAATTTTTTAGGAAAAATTACTGTTAAGAATTCCTATGGGATTCTTAACTTTAGTTTTAATGCTTTTTTTAAATAATTTGAATTTTAAATTTTTATAGTTGTAATCAGCAATATCAATTTTTGGAGAATTATAATGAAATTAGTCATTCAAAGAGTAACAAATGCCAGCGTAGAAGTTGAAGGAGAAATCACAGGCCAGATTGAGGAAGGATTAATGGTGTTAGTAGGCTTTGGCCAGACAGACAGCGAAAAGGAAGTTGAATATTTGGCAAGAAAATTATGCAAACTCAGAATATTCCCTGACGATGAAGGCAGAATGAACAGATCAGTACAGGATATTGGTGGAAAACTTCTCCTTGTTCCTCAATTTACATTATATGGAAAAACCAAAAAGAACAGACCTTCATTCCATAAGGCATTGGCTCCAAATGAAGCTACAAAATTATTTGACTATTTTGTTGAAAAATGCAGTGAAGAAGTTCCATGTGAAACAGGAGTCTTTGGTGCATTCATGAATGTAAGTTTACTCAACAATGGTCCAGTAACAATCTTGCTTGAAAAAGAGTTTGATGAATAAAAAAATAATAAATTAATTATAAAAAATAGAAAATAGGCCATCTAGGCCTTAAATTTTAAAATCAAAGAAGTTTATTATATTTCAAGAGTGTTTTCATCATCAATAATGACTTGGAAACAGACCCTTTTTTAATCTTTCCATGAGGACTAAGTACTTCACAGGTTACAGCAGGAATTTTTTTCAAATTAACCTCATCCTCTAAGGCTCCAGGATACTCTGCTCCCGCCCTTTTGTAAATCTTATATTTCACTTTTGCATTTTTAGCAATGTATTTAGCAATTGCTGCACTTTTTTTAGTTGGCTTATAGGATCCAAAAACAAGATTCTTGCCTGGCTTTCCACCCGGTCTTGTAGCGTGGAAATCGCCATAGGAATCACATTTGAACTTTTTAATCAATTGAACAGTCTTATAAGAGATTGTTCCCTTTTTATTGGCTCTCTTATTTAAATGAACCCCTTTATAATCTCTCACATTTGCTGCAGTTCCCTTTGGATTCATGAATGGCATGACATAAACTGTACCTTTAATGTAATGTGTCTCCAGATACTTGATCAATTTCATTGCAGCAATCTGCGGAGGAATTTCATTTCCATGACATCCCGCTGTAATGAAAACAACCTTTCCTTTTCCTCCTTTGAACTTGATAACTGGCGTGCCTGATTTTGCCAACTTGATTATCTTCTTTACAATAGCTGATTTAGGAACATTTGCCTTGATTCTCTTGTTTTTAAGCACATTAGCTCCAGATTTCCATTTGTAAAGAGTGATTTTGTAATAATTTTTAACTGTATATGTATTCTTTCCAGAAAGATTTCCAGCATAATACTTGACTGTATACTTTCCAGAATTGTAATTGAGAGTAATGGAACTTATTCCACTTGCATTGGTATATACCTTATATGTCTTCCCATTAGCTTTGAAAGTAACCAATGTATGATTGATGGCTTTTCCATCCTTATTAAGCACCTTAACAGAAAATTTAACCTTTTTGCCATAAGTTGATGCTATGTTTTTAGTGGATGAAAACTTGTAAGGAGTCTTATTGAATTGAACAGCAGAACCATTATTTGAAGAATTAGATACAGCAGGACTGCTATCTGAATTATCAGTATCACTAGAACTATCTGATGACTCATCCTCATTAAGATCTGTGATATCATTATCTACTGATTCACCACCATTATCATCAATGGCTGGGGCAGAATCATCTGAAACAATATCATCAGCGCTGGCTGTTGAAACTATTAAAAATAGGCTTAATAAAATCAACAATAAATATCTTTTTTTCATGTTTTCCTCTCAATTTTAAAATACAATGCTATTTTTTTAACTATTTGCTTTTAATCTTATCCATCAAACCTGACTTTCGTGCATAATGGAATAGATAAAGCTGAGCATATCCAGCATAATCTCCAAAGTGTTCTATGCCGAAATCTCTGGTTTGGTCTGCTGAAATCTCCTCTCCATCAAAGTATAAGTGAGAAACTATTCTTTTTATCCAAACATCAGAGGGGAATGCTTCCTCAAACCTAAATCCATACAATAAAATGCAATCCGCTACCTTTGCACCAACACCAGGCAATTTTAAAATCAAATCAAATGCCTCATCATAATCCATAGAACCTATTTGATTGATATCAATCTCATCAATCAGCATTTGACTTGCCTTTACCATATAAGGTGTCCTATAGCCGACACCGCAGGACTTCAGATTATGGGTATAGCACTCGATTTCATAGCTGTGCCCATCTGCTTCAGCCTCTTCGATTGGAGTTTCATAGAAGTCTAAAAATTGATTTGGACTTGGAAATCCATAGAAAATTCCATCATCAAATTCCACCTTTTCTCCCCAATTATGCTTTATCTTGTCAATTGATTTTGTCCATCTTGCAATTGAATTGTTTGCAGAACATATAGAAGATATGATGCATTCAAATTGATCCTTTGCAATGAATAGTCTCAATCCTTTGCAGAAATCAACAGACGGTGCTAACTTTTCATCAGCTGATAAAAAATCATAGAACTTTTTCAAGTCAAAGTCCAAGTCATAGATTTTGGTCAATTCATTTTTGATTTCATTTTCAATAATCTTGATTTCATTATTTGATAAATTATTTGTGTCAAAAAAATTAGAAATTTGATGATTTCCCACTTTTTTAGGAAACTCATATATGTAAGTGAAACTATTTAAATCATTTTTATCTTGTGATAGCTTTAAAAGAATTGGAAGTCCATTTAAATTAATGCTTTCATCACTAAGTTCATTAATAATTGAAGGAACTTTTAAGTAAATTAATTCATTAAACTCATCAGTATTTCCAATAGAATTTTGCCTCCATGGAGGCTGTGAAGTTTGACCGGATTCTTGGGTCAGCTTAAGATTGATCAATGAATTGAATTTGAGATTGGTCATGATTTCACTCTAAAAGGTTTCTCTTATTGGAACCCCTTTTTCCTTTAAGTATTTCTTGACTACTGGAACAGGATATTCATTGAAGTGGAAAATACTTGCTGCAAGTGCTGCACTGGCATCAGCAACTTCAAAAGCTTCCAGAATATGTTGAGGGTTTCCTACCCCTCCAGATGCAATGACTGGAATGTCCACATTATCGTTGATTGCCTTTGTTAAAACAAGGTCGTAGCCGTCCTTTGTTCCGTCTCCATCCATTGAAGTGAGAAGAACTTCACCAGCACCTCTGTCCTGACATTCCTGTGCCCATGCTATGGCATCCATTCCAGTAAACTCTCTGCCTCCGTAGATACTGCAGTCAAACCATACTTCCCCTTGCTCACTGTCTACAATTGTTTTTCCTTTTGCAGCTTCCTTGTCCTCTTCAACATATCTTCTTTTAGCGTCGATTCCTATTACCACTGCTTGAGACCCTACCACTTTGGAAGCGTCTGTCAATAGCTGAGGGTTGTGAATTGCTGCAGTGTTTGTGGAACATTTGTCTGCTCCCGCCTTAAGCATGCGAGTGTAGTCCTCTACCTTTCTTATTCCTCCACCTACACATATTGGAATGAATACGTTTTCAGTCAATCTTTCTATAACATCAACCATGGTTCCTCTACGTTCATGTGAAGCGGTGATATCCAATATAACGATTTCATCTGCCCCATCTTCGTAATATTTGGTAGCAAGTTCAACTGGATTTCCAGCATAACGAATCTGCTTGAATTCAACTCCCTTAACTACTCTGCCTTCTGGAACCTGTAGGTCACAATCTAAACAAGGAATAATTCTTTTGGTAAGCATGATAATCACAAAATATAAAAATTCTAATTAAATAAATTTTACCTAATTTAATTTATTTTTTTTTATTGAATTTTAATTTTTTTTATTGAATTTTAAAAATTCTATCTAATTCTATTTTTATTTTTTTAATTAATAATTTTAACTAATATTAAAAAAGTAAATTTAAAATTGAAAAAAATGAGATTAAAACTAAAATTTTAAAAAAGATAATAAATAAATTAATATAATAGACATAATTGTTATTGATGAAAAATAAGAATAACAATTATAACTATTTTTATTGGGCCTATAGTCTAGTCAGGATTATGACGTGGGACTTCGGATCCCAAGGTCGGGGGTTCAAATCCCCCTAGGTCCGTTTTTAAAAACTAAGACTCTTCTTCTATGGATTCTAAAATCAATTGACCTTCATTGAAAAATATGATATCCAACCCTTTTTCTTCACATGCCACTAATATGTCTTCCAATTTTTCATACTTGGCAAGTACAGTGGCATCGTAGGTGGTCTTATCTATTTTAATCAATTGATAACCTAATACTTCCATCATATCACCCCTTTTGATATTTCTTATAATTTTAATTGTACTGGTTTTATATAAATATTCTCTTTATGTTTACAATGATTAGTGTTCTTCATTCAATAATTGCTTAATCTCTCTCCAATTAGGACAGAAATTATCCATAAGTGCCTTGAATCTTGGACCATGATTGAATTCAATCAAGTGGCATAATTCATGAATGAGAACATATTCTGTGCAGATTGGTGGTTTTTTAGCCAATTTTAAGTTTAAGGTAACCCTTTTATCCTTTCTGCAGTTACCCCAATTTTTCATATTTCTGATTTTAACTTCCTTTGGCTCTTTTCCAACAAAATATGTGCATTTATGTAAAAAGTAGTCTAAATTCCTATTCATTTCATCTCTGTATAGCTCAAACAAGATCTTTTCCCTTTGCTTAATGGTAGATCTCTTTGGAACAGGAAGATAAATGATATGCTCTTTGCTGTCATAAAATGCCTTTTTTGCATTTTCATTGTCGATTAATTGAAGTGTGTATGGCTCTCCCCAAATATAATGGGTTTCTCCATCTTTGTATTTCACTTTAGGTTTAGGTGGATTATCAAGCATCTTTGCTCGAGTTTCCCTAATCCAATCTATTCTTGACAATACAAAATCATTTATGGCTTCATCAGATAATCTCATAGGAGAAGAAACCTTAACAGTGCCGTCTGGTTTGATTCGAAGGTATAGATTTTTTATATTCTTCCTCTCTAAAATTATAGGGATTCCTTCAATTTCAATTTCTTCTCTTTTTACCACCATATTATCACTCATTATGAAAAAAGAAACTAGCAAGGATACACTCCCAACCAGTGAAAAAGTTTTGGTTCCGGTTTTGCAGGCCGAAGGCCTGGAAAAGCGGAGTTAAATTATACGATCATCATTAATTACAATAGCTTCCTTAAAGAACTCTGGAATCAATGACTTATACAAAGGACTCTTAAGAAGCATTTGAATATCTGAATCCAAGATATAGGTTACGCAAGAGTCATCTTCTGCTCTCATTCCCCTTCCGTAAGCCTGCATTAAGGTCATTGCAGTCTTATATGCATACCATCTTTGGTCCTTTTTCATTCTCATATGAACCTGCTTATCTCCAAGATATGGGAATGGTATCTTATAGATTACCTGGAATCTGCACTTGTCATAAGGCAAATCAACACCTTCACTCATGGATGGGCTAACAAGGACCAATGGGTTTTCATCCTCTTCAAAGAATTTCAATACCCTTTCCCTATTGTTGTTTCCATGAGCAATCAGCCTATTGCTGTATAGGTTATTGATAATGTATTGTTGGCATTTGTAGCTGTGAGTATGAATCAGTCCTTTCTCTCCCTCATGCCTCTTTAAGATCTTCTGCAAAATTTCAATTGACTTTGGAGCAGATTGCTTGACCCTACTTTTAGACATTTTTCCAGCTAAATTCAATTCAATCGGCCTTTTTTCAACTGAAAACGGACTGTCAACTTGAATGTGATAAACTTCACGTGGATCCAATCCTAACCATTTTGAAAACATCTTATGGGACAATATGGTTGCACTTAGGAATATTACAACATCCCCATGCTTGAAGAGATAATCTTCAGCATAATGATTGACTCTAAGCGGTTTGAATGATACCCCATTTTCATCTGCATCGATTACCCAGTTTCCTGGCTCTTTTTCAAGATTGGTTTTCAGTGCCTTTAATTTTGAAATGGTGGAATTGATTCTGTCTGCCTTGTTTGTCGGCAAGTCCTTAATCTCAATATCTGAATAATGACCTTGAATTGCATCAATTTCCATTATCCATTCGCCTTTTTCATTGCTTTTAAGGGTTTGAGGACTTATTACCTTCTTAATGTCCTTTTCAAGCTGACGATTGTATAGGTTAATCTCCATTGTTTTCATTAGCTTATCTTCAATGTTATGTGCTTCGTCAAGAATCAGCAAGGTTCTTTTTCCAAAGTGCTTTACATAATTCAACTCCAAAATGGCATAATCATAGTTCATCAATGTGATTGGTGAGTTGATTGCATTTGCCTTCTGTTGCCAATAGCTGCAGTGGTCATTGGTTTGGAAGAAAATATCTGCTCCGAATGAATCTTGAAAAGCCAAATCTCCTGTAAGTGTTGGATTTTTGCTTATTCCATAAGGACAGAAGAACTTGGAATTTTTAGGTGCTGTCTTACATGCACCCATATCACAGGTAACCTCCAATCCATCCTTTAGACAATCAAAGTTTCCCCTACCTTTTACAAGTGGGAAATCAAATTCATCTGCATATTGCTTTTGAAGCTGTTTTGTCATTGTTAGAATATATGCAGATTCATACATACGGGCCAAGGTAGAAGCTACAGCGGATTTTCCTGTACCTGTACCTGCCTCTAAAATAATATACTTATAACCTTTTGAGATTGCTTCTTCAATGTCTGCTATAATCTCCAATTGACCTTCTCTTGGCTGTTCAAATGGGAAATTCTCTATAATTTGTTCTGGAATTTCTGGGTACTCCTCTTTTAACCTGTCAATTACCTCTTGAGGAAGGTCATGTTCTGCAATATCATAGACTTCTGCAACTGGAAGGTCCAAATCTTCGCTGACAGTTATCGGATTGCGATTCTCATATTGATAAAGACCTTTAGCACCTTTAGATTTTTTATTGCTTGAAGAAGAACTTTCAGACTTCTTTTCCTTTTTCTGATAAGGTTTTTTGGTTCTATCTGCAACGTATTTTCCACATACGCAATTACTTTTAAGCATCCCACAATTTGGGCAAAATATTGAATTTGACATTACAATTATATTAGGACTAAGTTATATAAAAAGGTTTTAGAAAGAGCGATTGAAAGGTAATATTTATATAAAAAAATTGATTTAAACTTATAAAATTGATGTTAATTGTTATATTTTAATTTTAATTGAAAAACCAATGCAAATAGAATAAGATATAATGGAATAGAATGAAAAAA
>NZ_JAZNIB010000015.1:0-9164 GCF_045577275.1 Methanobrevibacter sp. | reverse complement strand
TCTATTGATGTCATCCTATAAAAAATCATTTAATAAAATTTATATTATTAAAGGTATAAAGGAATATTATATTTTATATAACAATTTTTTAGAGTGTTTTGATGTCTGATTTAAATACTTGTTCGAATGAAAAATTATCATTCAAATATTCTGATGAATGGGAATTGGAAGAGTTTCCATTGGATAATAATCCTGATTGCATAGCTACTTTAAGCTATGAAGACGGAAGCTTGTTGAATGTGGTTGCATTCCAATCTGAAATGCCTTCTTTGGAGGAATTTAAGGAGAAAATCGAAGAGATTCTATTGGATGATGGTGCACAAATCGTTTCTTCTGAAATAGCTAATGTGGGGAAAAGATCAGCTATTCAGATTCATTCAAAGATTTCAATTCCTGAAATTGATTTTGAAATGTTTTCAGTTGTCTTTTTGGAAGATGGCTATGTTTATATCTTTGAACTCAGAACAGTCAGTGACATAGTATCCAAATTTATGGATATAGTCAGGACTTTTGAGATTTTAGAATAATTCTTTGGGGTAAATTAAATCTTTTGAGATTTGAGAATAATTGTTAGAAATTTTTTTATAGGTTGTGGTGATAATGGAAAGGAGAAATATACTTATTTCACTTATAATCCTTGTTTTTGCAGCATTTGCTGTATTGTCTGTCTGCAGTCATGTGGGATTGATTAACAATGTGGCTACTTATGACGTTGATGTGACTAAATTGGATAATGAATTAACTGTTGACATGACTAATTGGAAGTATGATGAAGATAATAACATATTCTATCAGCTTGGAATAGTATACTGTGCAAATCCTGCAAATGAAGCTTATGAATCCATGGGAATTTATGTTCCTGGTGATTATTTTACTGCTCAAAAGAATTCCAATGGCACATACACCTGTAAAGTGATCAATTCAAATATTGGCAATTTTACTGCAGTCGATGCCCCAATTGTAATGCCTATTGATACTGAAGGATATTCTGCCCATCGTGCCCCTACAAGTTATAATGCAAATGATGTCAAAGCATTCACAGATGCTGGTTTTGTATATGTCGATGCTGGTTGCAGAGGCAAGGAGAATGGCAACAACTATTCAGGCGGAGCCCCTTGGGGAGTAACTGACTTGAAGGCAGCTGTTCTCTATTTGAAATTCAATGGAGAGACCCTTCCAGGTGACAGCGGCAGGATATTCTCATTCGGTCATAGTGGTGGCGGTGCTCAAAGTGCCATCTTAGGTGCAAGTGGAGAGAGTGAAATGTATGTACCATACCTTGAATCAATTGGAGCAGCTATTGTTGACAGAAATGGAAACAAGCTTTCAGACAGCATATGCGGTGCAATGGCTTGGTGTCCTATAACCTCATTGGACACTGCGGATGGAGCATATGAATGGACTATGGGACAATACAGTTCTGATGGTACACGTGGAAACGGAACCTGGACCAATGCACTGTCTGATGATTTAGCCACTTCCTATGCAGAATACATCAATCAGTTAAATCTCAAAAGCCCAGATGGTGAAAAATTGACTCTTGAAGAATCTGATAATGGAATTTACACATCAGGTTCATATTATGATTACATGCTTTCAGTCATAGAAGGATCATTGAACAATTTCCTTAATGATACAAAATTCCCATACGCTCCAAAATCAAGTGAAGGAATGGATATGTGGTCTGCTCCAAGAAGCGGCACACCTTCAGGAGACTTGCCTGAGGATTTCAGTTCTGAAGTTGTAAGTTCACAGACCTATGAAACTCCACAGGATTATATTGATGCATTGAATGGCGATGAGCAATGGATTAGCTATGACAACTCAAGCAATAAAGTAAAGATTACAAGCATTGAAGCATTTGTTAAACATTGCAAATCTCCTTCCAAAGATGTAGGTGCATTTGATGATTTGGATAGGGCTCAAGCTGAAAACGATTTATTTGGAAATGATGATAAGGAATCCTTGCACTTCAATACAATTATGGCAGAAATATTGAAGGAAAATTCAAATAAATATGCTAATTATTCTGATTATGATTCATCATATCCTGGAGACTATGCAAGTGACTTGACCAGATTGGACAAGTTCAACAATACAATCGAAAACCGTTCCAAAATGTATAATCCAATGTATTTCATTTGTGATTATTATGACGGTTCCAATACAGCTCAACCTGCAAAATATTGGAGAATCAATTCTGGAATAGAGCAAGGAGACACATCATTTACCGTTGAAACTAATCTAGCATTGGCTTTAGAGCATTGTGATGATGTGGATGATGTTGATTTCACTACAGTATGGGGTCAAGGCCATACACAAGCTGAAAGAACAGGATCTGCAAATGCAAACTTTATCAATTGGGTAAATGAATGTTTGAATAGTGATTCAGGATTCTTTTCATTTGACTTTTAATTTTTAAATTTTTTATTTTTTTAATTTTTCTTTTGATTTTTTTAATTTTTTCACTATTTTTTTAAACTATTTTTTTCAAAAATTTTCATAAAAAACATTATAATTTTTTTCATGATTTTCTTTCATGAATCTCTTGCATGAAATTTCATGTTCTTTCATGTATGCCATGTAAAATTTTTTTATTTTCAGCTATTTTTAACAAATTTTCTTTTATTTTTTGATTTTTTATTGTAAATTGCTTTAATTTTAATATAATTTTTAATAATTAAATAATAACCTTTATAAAGAAATAATACATATTTATAATTATGATTATCAAGACTGGGAAAATTAATAAGTCAAGAGGTAATATTAGTCTCACAATTGGTAAGGAAGATGTTAAAAAACATAATCTTGAAGAGGGAGATTTTGTCATTTTGACCCCTCAGGAATATGAAGATTTGAAGGCTTCTTCTGAGATTGAAGTTTCTACTTTAGAGGTAGTCCCAGATGATGAAGCAGTTGTTAAATTAGAATATGATCTTAAGGAAGCGAAGTCCAAGGAAAAGATTCTTTTTTCAAAGGTTGAAGAATTGGAAAACATCAATCTTGAGCTGACCACCAAATTGTCTCAGATTGAAAAGGCCAATTACATCAACAGCAGTGTATTGTCTGATGAGGAATCCAATTCTCTCATTGATGAAGTCAAGAAGTTGAATGGAGACATCGATGACTTGAATACTGAAATCAAGCAATTGAATAAGGACTTGAATGAGTCAAATGAAGAAAGGATAGAACTCTTGCAGGACATGAATGTCTTGAAGACCAAAATGAGTTTTGATGCAAGCGAATTGTCAAGACTCCGTGAGAGAGAAGACAAACATAAGGAAATCATTGAGATCATTCTAAGAACAAATAAGAACATGCTTGATGAAGTTGTAAACAAGACATTGTCTGCTACCATCAATGAAATCAATAAGGAATTAGGCGAAACCAGTATCATAAGAAGAATCAGAGGCTTGACCATCGTTAAAGAACCTGAAATTCATAAAGCCAACATTTCTAAAAATGCCTATACTCAGTTGGAAGAATTGGTTCCTGATGATTATTTCCTTGAAAGTGGAGAATAGTTAATTAATCTTTATTAATTTTAATTTAGGCGGTTTTATCTAAATTTTTATAATTTCCTTAGTCTATTTAATCTAAAAATTCTATACAATTCATATTCATATAGTTTATTAGGGTATCAATTAAATGGTGATTCTATGGATGAAATCCAATTTGATGAAGAAGGAATTAAATTTAAATATTTAAGTAATTGGAAAGAACAAAAGAAAGAAATGGTCGCTCCAAATTGTATCAAGGCTTTAGTAAAAGTTGTTGATGGCAACCCATCTACAATTACAGTTTATAAAAATGATGCAGGAGAAGTCAATGCAGTTGCTGAGCTTGAAGAATCATTTAAAGAAAATTTCAAAAAACAAGGTTGGAATATTGCTGAATCTAGAATTTTAAACCTTAACGGCATGCCAGTTTACAATATCATTGCCCATTCTGTAATTGGAGAAGATGGAAAAGTCAAAGAAAACATTGCAGAATTATCAGAAGATGAAAAGCGCATAACTTTAGAAAACTATACTTCTGCATTGATCAATGATGGAAGCATGTATGTGTTTGAATTGATGCACTTTAAGGAATTACCCTACGCTTTCAATGATTATTTAGCTATTATGGATTCCATTGAATTCTAATAACAATCTTTTGACCAAAATCTTTTCTTAATTTATATAGAATTACTTTTTTTCTATTATTTTCCATATTTTTAATTCTTTCCATTTTATTTTTTTATAATTTTTATCTTATTTTAAAGGAGTTTCACAAATGTCTAATATATTTAAAAACGATGAATTATGCTTCAAGTATCCAAATAATTGGAAATTGATTGAAGCAGATGATATTGAAAACTGCATTGCTGTACTTGACTGTGACAGCAAATTCAGCAGAGTGATGGTATTCAAGTATCCTCAGGAAGGGTTGTCCTTAGAATATCTTAAGAATGCCATTGAAGACATTCCAAGGGAGGACAGTTTGGTTGTAGATGATTCTCATTTGACCATTATTGGAAACAAGGAAACTCATGAACTCGTTGCAAAGGATTCAAGTCATGAACCTATCTTAAACACTCATTCTCTCTCAACAATCAATGACAGAGATGCATTCAGCTTCAATTTCTTTGGATTTGGAGAGGACAATCCTGATAAGGATGGTTTTATGATGATGTATAAGACTTTGGAATTCTTATGATTAAAGATTAAGAAATCAAATTTTTCTATTTTTTGATAATATGACTTTAAAGAAAGAAAAGGAATCCATTAGAAAATCAATTTATGATAAATTGTTTAAGGAAGGCCAATCCCTTAGGCCTAATGGGGATTATGGCAAGATTCCAGATTTTAAGGGAAAGGATCTTGCAGCTCGGCTATTGGCAAGCACAGATGAATGGAAACAGTCAAAAACTATTTTTTGCAGTCCTGATTCTGCTCAAATACCAGTTAGATGTCTTGCATTGAAGGAAAATAAGAATCTGATTATGGCAAGCCCTAATCTTGAACATGGCTATCTCTATTTGGAAGGAAATCAATTGAATGGAAAGGAGAAAGAGGCATCAACTAAGGAGGGTGCCTTCAAACATTGTTCCAAATTCTTTGATTTCGGTGGAGTTGAATCCTTTGGAATAGCTATTGATATGCTTGTTGAAGGTTCTGTAGGTGTAGACAGACTTGGTAATAGAATCGGAAAGGGGAAAGGATTTGCAGATAGGGAAATAGAAGATCTTTTTAATAAGGGTCTGATTGATGAAAACACTCCTTTAGTAAGCACTATCCATCCATTTCAATTGGTTGAGCATGTTCCAATGGAAGAGCATGATATGAAATTGAATATGATTGTCAGCACTGATGAGATAATTAAAATATGATTTGAACATGATGTCAGCACTGTTGATATTATTAAAATATGATTTGAACATGATTGTAAGAACTGTTGAGATTATCAAAATTTGATTTTTTGAATATTTTTTTAAACATTTATATATACAATATTTTTAGGCATACCATATTTTAGAAATATTTATTAATCTATAAAACTAAAATAGTTTTAAGTAGTTTAAACTACTACTGAATTCTTATTAATTAAGAATTAACACATGTGTTAAAAAAATTTTAGGTGATTATATGGCAGATTTAAAAGGTACTAAAACCGAAGCTAACTTAGCTGCAGCTTTTGCTGGAGAATCTCAAGCTCATGCTAAATATCAATATTTCGCAAGTAAAGCTAAAAAAGAAGGATACGTACAAATCCACGATATCTTTATGGAAACTTCCAAAAACGAAAAAGAACACGCAAAAATCTGGTTCAAACTTTTACACGATGGAGAAGTACCAGACACTATTGCTAACTTAAACGCAGCAGCTGATGGTGAAAACGAAGAATGGACTGCAATGTACAAAGAATTCGCTGAAACTGCAATCGAAGAAGGTTTCGATGAAATCGCAGGTTTATTCACCATGGTTGGTAACATCGAAAAAGAACACGAAGAAAGATACAGAGCTTTACTCGCAAACGTTGAAGGCGAAACTGTATTCAAAAAAGAAGAAGAAATTGAATGGAAATGTATTAACTGTGGTCACATAATTAAAGGAACCGACGCTCCTGTTATTTGCCCAGTATGTAAACACCCACAATCTTACTTCGAAGAAAGAGCAACCAACTTCAAATAAGTTGATTAATTTTAGCTATTGATGATTCTTTCATTAATAGCATTTTTCTATTTTTTTTAATTTTTAACTGTTTTTAGCTGTTTTAAACTAGATTTTTACTATTTTTAACTGATTAATGTATTTTGGTGATTAAGGTGTCTCGAGATAAAGATAATTGTCAAATGGATGATGATTGTTCCAACGGTACTTGTGCACCAGTCAGTCCATTTTCAAAAGAAGGGGCATTATTTTTAATTTTCATAGCAGTATTATTTGCTGTTCTATTTTTTGTATTATATGTGTATGGTTATATTTAAAGATGTCATGAAATGAGAAAGAGCCTAATTTTCATCTTCCATCATTTCCTCTTCAATCTCTTTCATCAAATCTTCAAATTCACGTTCTTCATCAAACAATGCCAAAAAGTCATCAATGCTTATTTTATATTCGTTTTCTGAACTTGGATTGATAATAATCTGGTCAAAACTATCTTGTATAGGTGTTATGGACTTGCATAAGTCTCTCATGAACAATGATCCAACAGTTGTATTCAAGTTAACATCATGGATATTTTCCTCATCTGTAAAAATAGGTATGACCTTTATTCCATTTGGCCCGACAAATGATTTCAAATGGAATTTGACCTCTTTGTTGATCTCATTCAATCCATTAAGATTCATGTTTTCAAGGTCTAATGAATCAAGTTCTATTTGAAGAGGAACTAACAGTTCTGATTTTCGAAGTTCGTTTAGGAAATGCTCATTTTCCTCTTCGCTCATCTCAGATTGGTTTTTCATCAATGATTCAAGTTTAGTGTTGAATAGTAAACTCATTTTATCACATTTTAAAAATAATCATAATAATTTTAATAATTCAATATAATTCTAAAAGTTATTTTTATCTAAAAATTCATCAAAATCTATTCTGTAGGAGTCAACGCTGTAGGGATTGATTACAATATAATTGAAATCCATATCAAATTGTGAGAGTATGATTGAGAGTTCCATCATGTTGACAGCTATTGATTTGATTTGGTATCCTGCCTTTTCCAATTCATTTGTATCTGTAAATAGGTATATGTTGCGGTCTCCATTATCCTCATCAAAGAAACCTATCTGTAAATCAAGGGTATCTCCATCTTCCAATGAGTCTTCATCCCCAATTGCAATTACTGGAATGAAAAGTGTTGACTTTAGAAATTCCTTATAGAAAATATCAGGGTTCTGTTCTATTTTTACTCTTGATTTGGATTTTAATAATTTTTTAAGTTTTTTATTGTTTAATGTTGTCATTTCAATCAATTGATTTTTTATTTTAAGTAGTATAAATTTTTTATTTAATTTTTTTTATTATAATAAAAATATAATTAGAAATCTATTTATACTGATGAGTATAATATAATGTTGCGATAGGATTATCGCAGATATGAGGTGAAGTTTTGTATATTGAAAATAGAATTTATTCCAAAGAGTATTCTGTGGTTAAATTAGATATGCTAAAAGCACCAATGGACCATTATAGTGGTCTTCATATTAGGAGGGTGAGAAAAACTTAATGCATTGGTTTTGTTAGGTGATTGCCAAGATCAATATGGTCTGCCCTAATAGAATCTGTTCTGCAGAAGAGCTTAATGAGCTTTTTGTTAAAGTAGGAGGTGTATTAAGAGATTGGGAATATGATAGAAAATTCTTCAAATCTATTAAAAAGATTGACAAATCTGTTTTGGAAAAATTCCTAAAACAGATTAGGAAGATTTTTGAAAATCCATATGTCGGCAAGAACATGGCCCATAACCGTAAAGGTCAACTTGAGCTTTATGTTGCTGACACATTCAGATTGTATTATTCCTATATAGAAAAAGATGATAAGATTGTGTTTCTCGAGTTTTCTCGTAAGAAACATCAATAATCAAGCTTTTTAAGTTTGATTTAATCTTTCTTTTTCTTTTTCTTATCTTTCAATTTTGCATGTTTTTTGATAAACATTTTTTATTTTTTTGACATTTTAACTGATCATTTTAAGTTTATTTTATAAATACTAATCATTTGTTTTTTATTTTTTTCTTAAAGCATTATTCTTCCTTATTTTTCAATTTAAGGTTGTAAGTAAGCACTTACATTCGAAAATCTTTATATATGCTCTTTTACAAAGTAATACTGTCGAGGGTAAAATATGATTCTATTTGATTCTCTAATTTTGTGGAATGATATGTTATCCTTAAACAAATTTAAGGAAGATAAAATGAATAAAATAGCATTAATTTCAATTTCTTTAATACTTTTAGTAATTGGTATCGGCTGCGCTGCTGCAGCAGATTTGAATGTGAATGATGCGTCACTAGGTGGAAGCCTTGGTGGCGGTGGAAACGAAAAACTTTTCGCTCCTGCATGTGTTGATGAAAGTGTAAGTACCGAACCTGTCGCTGTTTCTGATGATGGTGCTCGTCCTTTAAATAATGTTGTTAACGATTCTGTTGATGATGGTGCTCGTGAGGCTGTTGCTTCTCGCGGACCTAATATATTCAGATCTTCTCTTGAATCTCGTGGACCTAATATATTTGCACCTGCTGCACTCACCCTTGGCAGTAGCGGTCTTGGTGGCGGCGGAAACCAAAATTTCTTCTAAGCCAATCATTTACTAAACAATTATTTTGTATATGTGAATATAATAACCAGTTTAGATATTTTATCTAAACTTTTTCTTTTTCTTTTTTTAATATTTTTTCCTAGTTTTTTCTTGTTTTGATTAATTCAGTAATATTGATCTTTTTTAAAAATTTTTTTAAATAATTTTTCAGCTTTCAATTTATAGCTATTTTTAATAATGTAAGAATTGATAAATCATTATTTCAGAAAATAAACAATTATTATGTACTATTTTTTTATTTTAACTATTTTTATTCATTTTTTTTAAATTTTAAGATGTAAGCAAGTACTTGCATTCGAAAACATTTATATTAGTAATTAAATAAAAATATGTTTAATTCTAATTGAATAAAATCTAGAGGTGGAA
>NZ_JAZNIB010000014.1:0-7888 GCF_045577275.1 Methanobrevibacter sp. | reverse complement strand
CCTTATCCTGTATTGTTTTCTTTAAGTCAATTCCAAATAAGCTATTGTTTTGGCTGATTAGTTTCACAGCTTCAATATTTTCCTCATCAACTACGGAAACAAGAATTGCAGACAATACGACATCACTCATATCAAGTATTGGTGTCATGGTGCTTCTTAAAAATGAAGGTAATTTCAAGCGTGTATTAAGTTCTGCTTTGATAAAACTGCTTGTATGATCTTCTGCTAAAATGTTTATTTCAGTTTTTTGTCTTGTTGTTTCTCCATTGAATGATTTCATGGATTCTTCAGGACCGACAATAACCAGCAAATTAGGGATGGTTTTTATATGCACATCTGTGATTTCGATTGATGCTCCACCTTTTTCAGAGCATCTATTTCTAAGTTCGCTGATTTTAAGCTCTTCCCCTTTAAGCATTATGCAGTCAAATCTTTTTGCAGTATACTTGTCTATGATTTTTATGGATTCTCTAAATAAAATTTGAACTCTATCACTGGCTGTAATTGCATTATAGGCTATATCATCGACTAATTTTTCATTTCCAGCAATGACACACCATACCTGTGCATTATTTTCTCTAGATGAGACCTTTGCCGCTCTTCTGAGAATTTGTATTCTGTCTTCAATCATAAAATCACGTGATAGATATTTTCAAAGTATTACTTAATTTTCCAAAAATCAAAAAACAATATTACTATATTGAACTAATATATCTTCTTATTAGAATATATAATTTTGTTTTTAGATGTTCGATATCCTCCCATATTCTAAGAATAATATGAAAGATAATAAGTAAAATAATAAGAATTTTTATATATTAATGAGTAATATATAAATAATGGATTAAAAATAATATTATTATAATAAATATGGTTTATTTTTTAATGTAAACATTATAATCGGATTAAAAAATTCATTTTAAAAGAAAAAATGGATTTCATATTAAAAAATTTACTTTGTTTAAATATATTTATTTTATCTAAAAATAATGATTTGGTTTTATTTTTTTAAAATTAGTAAAATATATTAGTTAAATTGTATTTTACTATCATATTATTATTTTTACATTAATTGAGAGATTGTATATTTGTTTTTCGAAAAAATTAAAAGGGAGATTGTTTTAAAATATTATTGGAGTCAAATTATGAGATTAAAAAGTGTTGGAATGGGATATTTTTTAGCTATTCCTGATATCATTTCAATATTGAATTTGGTATTTGGATTTTTAGCTATACTGATGATTATGGATAATCATTTAACATATGCAGCATTATGTATACTTGTTGCAGTTGTTTTTGACTCTATAGACGGATGGGTTTCAAGAAAACTTAATCGTGATGATCCATTTGGTTTTGGTAAAAATATAGATTCTTTAGCGGATATTGTATCTTTTGGTGTAGCACCTTCATTACTCTTATACTATTTAGGATTACAAATATCTGATTGGGCAGCTTATTTGGTGGCTATCGTTGCCGTTTTCGCACTTGTCTGCGGTATTTTAAGACTTGCTCGTTATAATGTAATTGCTGATAAGATTAATTATCATGGATTTGTAGGTTTCCCAATACCTGGTACCGCTATCATATTGGCGTCTTATTATTTAAGTGGCTTATTCAATACTGTGGTTGCAAGCATATTAATGTTATTTGCAGGTTATTTGATGATCAGTACAATCAGATACCCTAAAGTCGACAACTATTATGTCATCGGCCTTGGTGCTTTAATGATCTTGTTGTTGCTTTTACCTATCAATGTGTCAATAGGAGCAATCAATCTACCTGCTTTGGTTTTATTTATCTTGTCATTAATCTACATGTTCATGACATTCTTAGAGTTCTTCATAGATACTGATGAGGCGTTAACACCTGAAAATGTAAATAAGAACATAGGTCAGGTTAGAGAAATAACCGCTAATAAAGTAAGTCTTTCCTTAAGCAATGCTCAAGAAAGATTCAAAACTATGAGAGAAAACATCAATAGGGTTTCTTCTGGTGAAATCATTGGAGAAGCAAAAGAAGCAGAAGAAAATGATGAGAAAGAGGAAAAATTAAAAGCTATTAGCACTGGAGAAGTGGAAGAGGAATAATTTTAAAGATATTATTTTATTTTTATTTCTTTTTTCTTTAATCTCCTAATTTCTTTATTTTCCTTAAATTTCTTTTTTTCTTTATTTTTCTAATAAATTTCTATTTTTATCAAGCTATTTTTCACTTTAAGTTTTTATAAATCAATATTTTTCAAACCTATTTTTCTATTTTCATATCTCATTCTATTTTAGGTTTGATAACTATGACTAATCGAAAAAATCGATTTAATTTATTTAAAAAGGATCTATTTAAGTCTAAGTTAAATAAATTGGGAGAAAAAAACAAGTTAAAATCAGATAAGTCTAAGGATAATGATGATTCTTCCCATTTTGCCAGTTTTGATTCGATTATTCCTGAAAGTTCTCCATTAAAGAAGAGTTCCAATTCGGATGCAGGATTTTTTAATGATAATATTAGTTCTAAAGAAGTTTCTAAGGATAATTTAGACTCTGATGACTTGGATGGTGTTGATGAAAAATATGCCAAATACATTTATTCCAATGATTCAAGGGAGTTTGATGATTTAAATCAAGATGATTTTAATGATGATATGGAGAGTAGTGAGGAATCTGATAAGGAATCTTCTAAAGAAAAACATCATGATAAAAATTCTAATAAAAAGAGTCTTAAAAAAAGTTTATTGGACTTTAAAACTAATCTATTGAATAAAAACAATTCATCCAAATCATTATTTGGAAAGGTAACTGTTCTATTGATAGTTTTTGTATTGATTTCTTCTGTCTTTTACTTCTTTGTCTATCAGCCATTTCAAAGCGAATTGAATCTGGAAAGGAATTCTAAATTAAACGAGGTTCATGCATTGTATAAGGGTCCTTTGGCACTTAATGAAAATGCATATACATTGGAAGATAGGATAAATAAGGCTTATGATATTGAAGAAATCAAGTCTATTGATGTTGTACGGTCTGCAACAAAGGATTGGAGATTATATCACAGTTCCAAAATAGTTTCATCTAAGGATGATTTTGGTAGAGTCATGATGTCTTATGGAGAAAATAGGAATATCCTAATGTCTGTTAAGGATGCAAATGATTTTGTCAAGGATAATGATGCAAAGGTCTTATCGAATGTCCAGTTTGAAAAGGTCAACACAGTCATCGTTCCGATTTCCCTTTCAAGACTTCAAGCTACTGGAGGGCTGATTTCTGTCGGCTCTGTTGTTGACATCTATTCATTAAATGATAACTCTTCAGATTATCCTCAAGAATACGATGGTGCAGATAATGCAAGTGATGTTCCATTGAATGAGACAAGTGTTGATGAACCATTGGAAGATGTTCCTAGTGTTGATTCCTTGGAAGAGACATCAGAAGATGAACCTATAGTCAGTGGTGCTACAGTTTTAGCTATTCTACGTTCAAAGGATAGTGGATTGGTTGACAGCACAGTATCAAAATCAAATACAATAATAAAAGGAAATGAAACCAAACCTTTTGAAAATACCAGTTCCTATTCAAGTGATGTTGAGGAATTGCTTAAGGCAGCGGTCTTGAATTCAAGCAGGAATGACAATGCATTGGATTCCTATTTGACAAATTATGGTATCCGATTGTCTAATTTTGAGCGTATGTCCAATTTAGGTGATTTGGAATCGGAATATATCATTCTTTTGGAAGTTCCCCAATCTGATGTGAATTTTGTAATTAACAATATGGACAGTTTAGTGCTGACAATTCCAACGGAATTTGCTCCAAATTGGGTGGTTAATGAATTAGATGAAACCTATTATGAGAATTTGTATCAAAATCAATCCATAGATTTCCTTTAATTTAATTGGCCTCTTCCAATTTATTTTTTTATTTTTTTATTTCTTTCTTTAATGGAATTTGCATTGAAATAAATATAATAATTTATTAAATATAAAAAATAGATAAATGACTATAAATTTAATATTTTATTAAATGTTTTGAAAATTATTTAATCAATTTTTCAAAACTTAATTTTAATTTAATTATTTTGTTGATGATTTTTATGGATTTGAAAATAAGATGGCCAACAGTAATTATAATAGTTGCTTTGTTGATTATTAGCCTGTACGCTTTAACTGAAGTAAATTACTATTCCTATAAGAATGTTGCTGAATCTAAGGACATTAATGCATCTGTAGTTATTATTCCTTCCATTGGAGTATTTGAGAAAATCAACAATGTTTCCATTTCCCAAGGGGTATTCATAGACTATATTTCCAATATTCCAACCAAGGGAGATGTCATTCTATATGGCCATAGGACATTGCAGGGATCTCCATTTTTACGCTTGGATGCCCTTAAAAAGGGAGATGTAATCACATTGGAATGGCCAGGTATCGGTGAGGTAAATTATACAGTCAAGAAATCTGAAATCATTACACCAACCAATGCATTGGTTCTCAATGAAAGCCATAAAACTGGAGATATTCACAATCAGGAGTTGATTCTGGTTACTTGCCATCCTATAGGTTCAACTGCCCAAAGGCTTATTGTAACTGCTGAATTGAATTCTACTAGCCCAATTAATGAAACCGCTCTTGAAGAGAATCCTCAAGCCCATTGGGCATGGATCATAACATTTGGATTCTTAGCTTTTGGTTTGATTATAGCTTATTTCTCTCCAGCTGATGAAAGGAAAATCATTTTGGCTGTGGTTATAGCAATAACAATAGTTCTGATTTATTTCTCAATCTTCCCAGTATCCTCACAGATATGGGCAGATAAATTAGGATGGTTGAATGGTTTGATGGGAGTAAGTTAGACTAAAATAAGTTTATGCATTTTAATAATTTTTATTCTGAGGTATTTTATGGACACTAAAGAAAAATATTTTTCTAATATTTCAAATAGGGAAAGAGCAATATTTGAAGGAGCAATTAGTATGGGAGCTCTATTCCATCAATTTGTAGGAACTCCTTTCAATAAAACCAATATTCCAAGTCTTGAAAAGGCTATGGAAGAGTCTTTCGCTTTACAGCCTTGCATTGAAAAGGTAGAGGTTTCCATTGATTTGGATAGATTGGATAAGGCTATGACTGAATTTGAATATACTTCCCTCAGTGGAGATATGTTGGACGTTAAGATCTATTCCAAAGTGGATGATGTTTTAGCGGTTATTAGAATCAAATTTATTGAAGAGCTCAATTATCCTTTAATGTTTGTTGAAGAGATAATTGAGTAATTATTCTCTTTTTTTATTTTTTTATTAATCTATTTTTTTATAGTTCTTTTATTATCCTATTTCCAATAATCTATTTTTTTAAAATCTATTTTCCTTGTTAATTATACTAAATTATTTAAATTAATAAAACAATATATATTAATATTATGATTTATATCTTAGAATTTTTTAATAGTATTTAAGGTATTTAGTCAAATGTTTAAAATAATTATTGCAGTATTATAATTATGGAATGTGAGATGATTTAATGATTATTATAGATTCTAAGCTTTGTAAAGGATGCGATATTTGCATAGCAACTTGTCCTAAAAAAGTTTATTCAAAATCTGACAAGGTAAACACAAAAAATGTGTATCTTCCTTTCCCAGAAAATGAGGAAGCTTGCACTAAATGTGGATTATGCGAAGTGTCCTGTCCTGATCAAGCTATTTATGTTGAGAAAGAGGTGGAATAATTATGGTAGAAGAACGTTTTGTTCAAGGAAATGAAGCTTGCGCTTTAGGTGCAATTGCTGCAAACTGCAGGTTCTTTGCAGGTTATCCAATTACTCCATCTACTGAAATTGCAGAACAAATGTCAATATTGCTTCCAAAATATGGAGGTTCCTTTGTTCAAATGGAAGATGAAATTGCATCTGCTGGAGCTATTATCGGCGCTAGCTGGAGTGGTATGAAAGCAATGACTGCTACATCCGGTCCAGGTATTTCATTGATGCAGGAAAATATCGGTTATGGTTTCATAACAGAAACTCCTATTGTAATCATCAATGTTCAAAGAGGTTCCCCATCAACTGGTCAACCTACAATGTCTGCACAAGCAGATATCATGCAGGTTCGCTGGGGTTCCCATGGGGATTATGAACCTATCGCTTTGGCACCTTCATCAGTTCAGGAATTCTTTGACTTTACAATCAAAGCATTTAATTTGGCTGAAGAGTACAGAGTCCCTGTAACTGTCCTTGCTGATGAAGTCGTAGGTCACATGAGAGAAAAATTGATTATTCCTGATAAGGTTGATATTGTAGCTCGTAAGAGACCTGAAAAAGTGGATGGACAATACTTGCCATTTGATGCTCCTGAAGATGGAACCACTCCTATGCCTGCATTTGGTGATGGATTCAATATTCACGTAACTGGCCTCACTCACGATGAAAGAGGTTACCCAGACACTAACGATCCAGACACCCATCATAAATTGGTGGAAAGATTATGCAATAAGGTTTTAATGCATAGGAAAGATATCTGTTCAGTCAAAAAGGAAAATTGTGATGATGCAGATATCGTAGTTGTTTCCTGCGGTTCTCCATACCGTTCAGTTGGAGCTGCTATGAAAAAGGCAAGAGAAGAAGGCATCAAGGTAGGATCCCTTAAGATTGACACTCCATGGCCTTTCCCAGAAGAGGAAATTGCTGAAATCGCAAAAACCGCAAGTGACATAATTGTTCCTGAAATGAACTTAGGCCAATTGGTTCATGAAGTTGAAAGGGCTGCACATGGAGAAGCTAATGTTCACTTGATCGGCAAGATTGGAGGAATTCTCCACAAGCCTGATGAAATTTATGATAAGATTAAGGAGATTAATGGATAGGTGGTAAAATGGTAGAAAAGGAAAGCCCATATAAAAAATATCTTAGAGAAGAAAGATTGCCACACATTTTCTGTCCAGGTTGTGGAAACGGTACTGTTATGAGCACATTCTTTAAAGGTTTGGAAGGAACAGACATTGATTTTGAAAATATTGCAATGGTTTCAGGTATCGGTTGCTCTTCAAGGATTCCAGGTTATGCAAAATGCGATTCTCTCCACACAACTCACGGAAGAGCTTTAAGCTTTGCTACTGGATTGAAGGTAGGAAACCCTGACTTGGATGTTGTTGTATTCACTGGTGACGGAGATGCCGCATCCATTGGAGGAAACCATTTGATTCATGCTGCAAGAAGAAACATTAATCTCACTGTTATCTGTATAAACAATAATATTTATGGTATGACCGGTGGTCAAATCAGCCCTACTTCCCCTAAAGGAAGTTTTGGTACAACTGCACCTTATGGTTCAAGAGATATGCCATTCAACTTGGCGGAGCTTGTAAGTGCAGCTGGCGCATCCTATGTTGCAAGATGGACTACCACTCATCCTCTTCAATTATCCAAAGCCATTCAAAAAGGTTTGGAAAATGACGGTTTCTCATTTATTGAAGTTGTTTCCCAATGTCCAACTTACTTTGGACGTAAGAATAAGATGAAAACTCCACTTCAAATGTTTGAATGGATCAAGGAAAACAGTATCAATAAAAGAAGAGCAGAAAAAATGGAAGAATCAGAATTGGAAGGCAAGATCATTGTTGGTGAATTTGCTAACAAGCCACATGCTGAATTAACTGATAACATTAAGGCATTGGCTGAAGAGAATTCAGACAAGCCACTCGCTATTAAGTCTGCATTTGAGGAGTTGGATTAAATGAGAACTGAAGTTCGTATAGCAGGTTTTGGTGGTCAAGGAGTAATCATGGCAGGAGTCATCATTGGTAAGGCTGCTTCACTCTTTGATAATAAGAATGCTGTTCAAACTCAATCATATGGTCCTGAAGCTCGTGGAGGAGCTTCAAGAACTGAAGTTGTTATTGATGATGA
>NZ_JAZNIB010000013.1:0-2238 GCF_045577275.1 Methanobrevibacter sp. | reverse complement strand
GTTGGACTCCTCTACTTTATTATACAAATTATTGGATGAAGGTAATGCCGTAACTGCTCTCAGTTTCAATTATGGTCAAAAGGCAGCGATAGAGATTGAAAGAGCAGCGGAAATCTGTAAAATGAATGATGTGCCTCATTTTGTATTTGATATACAGAACATAGTTGATTTGCTTTCAAGCAGCTTGACTGATCAAGATAATGACAATGTTGAAGAGCCAGCAAGTACAGTTGTTCCAAGCAGAAATACAATATTGCTTGAACTTGCAACTGCATTTGCAATAAGCAACAATAAGGAAGAGGTTTATTATGGAGCAATCAAGGCAGATGTCGGAGATTATCCAGACACAACTCCAGAGTTCTTGGAGAAGATCAATGAATTGAATAAGGTCAATAACTATGAATACATTCCTGTTTGCGCTCCATTTATTGATACAGACAAAAAGGATGTTGTAAAGCTTGCTTTGAAATTGGGAGTGCCAATAGAAAAGACATGGAGCTGTTATGTAAACAATGATGGAACTCCATGTGGGGAATGCTTTAGTAACAAATCAAGAATAAAAGCTATTGAAGAAGCTAAAAAAGAATTAGGAATGAATTAGATTATTTGGAGGAAAATATTATGTTAACATTAGTATCAGAACATAGAATTTACGGTTGTCACAAATTAAAGAATCAAGGTGGAAAATGTACTCAATGGCATGGACACCAATATAGAATCATTTTAACCTTAAAAGCACCATATAAGGACTTGGATTATAGAAACATGATCATGGACACTTATGACATTGAAGCTATATTCAATGAATTCATTGGTGTTGACCATTTGAACCTAAATGAATTCATGGATTCTGAAGACCCTACAATGGAAGAGATGAGCAAGTTCTTCTATGATGGATTAAAACCTAAAATTGAATGTTTGACAAGTGTTGGAGTCTATGAAACTCCTGAAACCGGTGTAACTTACGAACCTATGGAATAAACAGGTTCAAATAACTAAATATTGATTAAATAATGCATTTTTGGTGATTAAAATTAAAGTCAGTGAAATATTCACATCATTTCAAGGGGAAGGGCCTTATGTAGGGACTCCTGCAACATTTTTAAGATTATATGGCTGCAATCTGAACTGTGAATGGTGTGATACAGACATTTCTACTTATGAAATATTGTCTGTAGATGAAGTTGCAGAAATTCTAATTACTCAAATGGAATTCAATAATATCCAAACATTAATCATAACAGGAGGGGAGCCTACTTTACAGATGGAAGAGATTAAACGTTTGATTAAAGAGCTTCCAGATGACATTAAAATCCAGCTTGAGACAAATGGTTCCATTTTCGAATATCTTCCTGAAATGGAATATGTAATCAGTCCGAAGGTAGATAAAGAAAAGGTCTTTGAAAATTATTATAAATATGAAAATGTTTTCTTTAAATTTGTTATTTGCTCTCAAGAGGATATAGATGAAGTGATTGAATTAAGAAATAAAGATTGTTACGATAAGACAATTTGGCTACAAGGGGAATTTAGCCGTGATAATGAAATGGCGGATTTGATTAGGGAGAATTTCCCTCGTTTAGAAAATGTCAAATTATCTGTTCAAACTCATAAGTATTTAAATCAAAGATAAGCAATTCTTAACTTTGTTGTGATATTATCGAATGAATTGATAATATACTTATATAAGTTAAATCATATATATTATTTAGAGAAATATTTTTTAAATTGAAATTGTATTTTTAAAATTAAGTGTGGAATTATGTATAAAAGAATTTTATTACCAACTGACGGATCTAAACACTCTCTACGTGAAGTGGAAAGAGCTAAGCATGTATTGGCAGAAGATGGAGAAATCCTTGTTCTCTCTGTTGCTATTAAGATAAGAAAAACAGCTTTCCATAGGGAAAAAGATGTTAGAAAAATAAACAAGGAAGCTGTAAAGGAAGCTGAAGAGAATGTAAAGGCTATGGCAGATTGTTTTGATGACAGCTTTAATGTAAGGACCATGGTAAAATCAGGTTTCCCTTCAGAACAAATCAATAAAGTTGCCGAAGATGAAGATTGTGACTTGATCATCATTGCATCTTCAGGTGTAAGTGGCATTCATAAGTTTGTGATTGGAAGTGTAGCTGAGAATGTACTTAAAGAATGTGAAAAAGATGTCTTGTTGATTCATAACTAATTGTTGAATCATTTCTTTTTTTACTTTTTTCTATTTTTCTTAATTAATTTTTT
>NZ_JAZNIB010000012.1:0-6887 GCF_045577275.1 Methanobrevibacter sp. | reverse complement strand
TAAAATTAAAAATTATTAAAAATTTATTAAAAATTTATTAAAAATCGATTGTGGTAATATGATTATATTAAATGAAAATACAAAATGTTTGGTACAGGGAATCACTGGTAAACAAGGACAATTCCATACCGAGCAAATGATGAAATACAACACAAAAATTGTAGCAGGCGTAACTCCAGGTAAAGGTGGTCAAGAAGTTTGTGGAGTTCCTGTTTTTGATTCTATTGAAGAAGCTAAAGAAAATGTTGATGTAAATGCATCAATCATATTTGTACCTGCTCCTTTTGCAAAGGATGCTGCATTTGAATCCATTGAGCATTTGGATTTAGTAATTATTATTACAGAACACATACCTATTCATGACACTATGGAGATCATGGCTTATGCAAAGGAAAAGGGAGTAACTGTAATCGGACCTAACACTCCAGGAGTAATCTCTCCTAAAGTTGGAAAACTTGGTATTATGCCTACCCACATCTTTTCTGAAGGAAGTGTTGGTGTAATCTCCAGAAGCGGTACCTTAACCTATGAAATTGCAAGCCAATTGACTCGTGCAGAAATCGGACAAAGCACTTGTGTAGGTATTGGAGGAGATCCTGTAATCGGAACTCCATATATTGAAGTCCTAAAGATGTTTGAAGAAGACCCTGAAACAACAGAAATCGTATTGATCGGTGAAATCGGTGGAGGAGCTGAAGAAGCTGCAGCAGAATATATTAATGACAACATAACCAAACCTGTTGTTGCTTATATTGCAGGTCTTTCTGCACCACCTGGAAAAAGAATGGGTCACGCAGGTGCAATCATTGCAGGTAATTCCGGTACTGCAAAAAGTAAAATGGAAGCTTTAGCTGCTGCTGGTGTTAAAGTAGCTAGCAAACCTTCTGAAATTGTAGAGTTTATTAAGGAAGCTCGTGGAGAATAAATTTCTCCTTTCTTTTTTTATTTTTTAATTTTATTTTTATTTAAATAATCATTAAATAATAAGAATTAAAAATTATTGTGTTTAAATGCTGTTTTTATAAATAAACTATTTCTAGAGTGATATTATGGATAAGGAAGAAATCATTGAAAAATTATTGGCTGGTGAAATGAAACTTTATCAGATAGATAAGTATACTCAAACAGCTACCGAAGCTTTAGATATTAGAAGAGAGTTTATAGAAAGATATTCCGATTGCAAGCTTGATCAAATATCCAACTATACTTTGGACATGGAACTTGCATTTGCAAAAAACATTGAAAATCCTATAGGAACCATACAAGTGCCTATTGGTGTTGCAGGACCTGTAACAATCAATGGGGAACATGCAAAAGACGATTTCTTCATACCTCTTGCAACATCAGAAGGTGCATTGCTTGCATCTGTCAACAGAGGTTGTTCTGCAATCACTGCAGCTGGAGGAGTTAATGCAAGAGTCATTGGGGATAAGATGACAAGGGCTCCTGTAATAAAAACAGAATCTGTAGTTGAAGCAGTTAAAGTCAAGCAGTGGTTTGAGAATAAGTTTGATGAGCTTAAGGAAATCGCAGAATCCACTACCAGTCATGGAAAATTAATCAAGATAGATCCAATTATCATCGTAGGAAATTATGTTTATCCACGTTTCTGCTACTCAACTGGAGACAGTATGGGTATGAATATGGTAACAATAGCTACTGAAAAGGTTTTAGAGAAATTATATGAGGATTTAGGTGTTCATGCCATTGCATTAAGTGGAAACCTTTGTGTAGATAAGAAACCAGCAGCAATCAATGTTGTTGAAGGCAGAGGTAAAACAGTTGTTGCAGATATCTTGATTCCTGAAGCTATTGTAAAGACTAAACTTAAGACAACTGCAAAAGCTATTGAAGAGGTAAATACCGCTAAAAACCTAATAGGTTCTGCAGCAGCAGGAAGCATGGCTTACAATGCTCATTTTGCCAATATGATTGGAGCGCTTTTCCTTGCTACAGGTCAGGATGCTGCACATGTTGTGGAAGGTTCCCTTGGTATAACAACTGCTGAAGACAGGGATGGGGATTTATATTTCTCTGTTAATATGCCAGATTTGCCTATTGCAACCATTGGTGGTGGAACAAGGCTTGAAACTGCTAATGAAGGATTGCAGATTCTTGGATGTGCAGGCAGTGGCAATGTAAACAAATTTGCTGAAATTGTTATTTCAACAGTTTTGGCAGGTGAATTGTCATTGGTTGGAGCATTAGCTGCTGGCCATTTAGCTAAAGCTCACAAAGAACTAGGAAGATAATTAAATTTTATTATTATCTTTTTTTATTTTTTTAATTTATTTTTTTTTCATAACATTTTTATTAATTTATTTGACTGATTTTAACAATTTGATTATTATGTCTGAAGAAGAGTATATTGATTTTAAGAAGGAATTTGAAGATTTTAAGAAAGAATTGGAAAATAGCAGACCTATTTTTGATGATGATTCAATTGAATTCAATGATTTTGATAACTTAATTTCTGCGTCTGAAGATTCCGATTTGAGTGATTTATTCAATTCTAATAATTCTAATGATTCCAGTAGTATTATTAATGACTATCCTAACATCACTCTTGAAACTGATAGCATATTATTAAATTTGATAATTAAGAAAGATTATTCAAAAATTGATGATTTGGATGAAAGAAAAAAAGAGTTTTTCAATGATTTAAGGGAATTCATTGATGAATTTGAATCAACTGAAGAGTCTAACCAATTGATGAAATTCTATCAAAAATAGAATTTAGGATAAATTTTTAAGAATTAATTAAAATAATATAAATACTAAAATGGACATAATTACAATTACATAAAAACAATAGTTATATTTTTACAACTATTGAGGTGATATTATGTGTAGTTCTGGAGGCCCAATGGCTGATCTTTCAATGAAAAAATTGAAAACAAAAAAATATAAATGCTTGGATTGTGGAAATGACTTTAAAGGATTAGGTAAAAAGGTTATCTGTCCTTCATGTCAAAGTGACAATGTAGAAGCACAAGAATAAGTGTATTGCTATTTTAATTGTTTTAGAGTAAATTAAATATTTACTCTTTAAACTTTTTTTATTATTTTTACTTTTAGCTATTTTGAGATATGGCTATTTTTAGCTAATTTAGATTATTTTTTAGAATTTTATTCAATCAATTTTTATCATTAAGGCGATAGTATGCAAACGGAAATAAAATTTACTAAAGATGAAATACTGTTTTTGATTGGTGAAAGCGGTATGGTTGGAATCGCTAAGGCTGGAGAAGATAAGATGCTTTTTATAGGAACTCCAGACAGTGATGAAATCGTTCAATATTTGGAAGAAGACGATTTAATAGCTGTTTCTTCATTTAATCTTGGTGAAAAATACGAAAAGGGTATAAGATCATTAATTTATCTTACAAGGGATATAGAGTCACCAATACTTGTTCTTCCAAAGGACCATCCATCTTCAAAAAGGCTTAAAATGGTATTGTCAGTAGGTGAAAATGTCAGATTGGATTGTGGAATAGTTCCTGGAACTCACCCTGAACAGGATATTTTATGCTCTTGTGATAGCTTATCTGGTTTGAATATCATCAAATCTGATGATGGTGTTGTTATAGAAGGGGAAGTTAAGAATTATAAAATTGAACCTTTTTAGATATTTGATTTTTATTATTTTTATAAAAAATTTTATATATATAAAACAAATTATTAAATAATAGAAATAATTATTTTGATTAAAAAAGTACAGATTTGACAATTATGTTATTGCATGAACAGGCATTCCAATTAATCGGAGAAGGACTTGTGCTATTAGTCTTTATAATAGTGCTAATCTTAATTGTAGGCCTTATATTAGGGATTATTTTGGTTAGGAGGAATAAATTACTATTTCCATCATTGGTCATATTCATTGTAAATGTATTTTATTCTCCTCTAAAGAGTTTCGCAAATCTTTTAGGTCTCGATGATTCTTTAGTCGATAATATTGGAATAGAAGTAAGAAATAAGGTCAATAAGCCTAAATTCGATGAGATTTCTCCAGAAGATAAGATAATTGTATTGCCTCATTGTCTTAGATCAGCTCAATGTGAAGCAAGCCTAAAGGAAACCGGTATCAAATGTACCTATTGTGGAAAATGCGCTATCGGAGTGATAAAGCAAAAAGCCGAACCTATGGGTTATAGGGTGTTTATTGTACCGGGATCCAGTTTTGTCAAGAAGATAGTTCAGCAAAACAAGTTCAAGGGAGTTGTTGGTGTAGCTTGCCATGTGGACTTGAATCAAACAATGATGGCTTTAGAAAAGTTTTCTCCACAAGGAGTCCTTTTATCCACTTCAGGCTGTTTTGAAACTAAAGTGGATGTTTCAAAAGTTCTTGAAACCATAGGATATTACGAATTTAAGGAAAATCAAAATAATCAAAGTGTTGAATTAAATGAAATTTCAAATGATGATGTGATAATCGAACCAAGCAAATAGTAATTATATTCATTTAAATAGAGAATCGAGGTGAAAAAATGACTGATAGTGATATTAATCCATTCTTTGTATTAAAGAAGATTAGAGAAGGGGAAGAATTGAAGATGGACCAAAAGAACATTAAAATCAGGATGAATTCCGATAAAATAATGGCTATCCACTATAAGGCACCTATGGAAAGAACAATTGAATTGGAAATGTTCTTTGATAAGTTCAATCCTATTGACAGAATCAATTATAATATTGGCGGAACTGGATGGGTTGGCGCTAATTTCAGAGGTATAATCGATGGAAAGGATGCAGATTTGCCAATCGATTATGACTATAAGATCTTAATGCTTGAAGAGTACAAATGCCCTACAAAAGTAGAACTTAAAAACTTAAAAAGAAGTTCTAAATTTAGGCCTAATTTTACTATAGCTGATTCTAAATAAGTTTTTAAACTTATTTTTTTATTTTTTATTATTTTTTTAATCTATTTTTCTTTTTTACTATTTTATACTATTTTTTTACTATTTTTAACTTGATTTAAGTCTTTTTTTTAATTTTTTACAGTTTTTAAGTATTTTGCTATTTAAAGAAAAGATTTATTTATTATGATAAATCTAAATTATTAATATTAATAAAAAAAATTTTATTAATTAAAGATTTTTTTCTATAATTTATAGGAGGAAAAGTATGCTTAATAAAAAAATAACTATCATGGCTGTTGCTATCCTAGTGCTTATCATAGCTTCTATAGGATCTGTTTCAGCATTTGAATTATTCGGTATGGACTTGTTCGGCGGGCCTACAACTGACTTTGACACCAATTTCATGTCAGGTACTTTTACTGGTGATTTAACTCAAAATGAGGTCGATGATAAAGGCCCTGCTAAAGGATGGTCAGCTTCTTATGAAAATAAGGAAAATAATATTACTTACAATATGTCTTGTGTAAAGGATGGAGACTTCATCACTGATGTTTATCAATTGCAGGGATTAAGCCAACCGGAAATAAGGAATTATAATGGTCAGCCTTGGAAAATCTTTTTCTCACAAGCTGTTCCTGATACAAATATCACTGATGATAAAAAATCTTCAGATGATTCCAACAGCACTAATGACACCATAAATGTGTACATTTGTGAAGCAGATATTAATGGAACTGCATACACAATCAATGTAATGTCCTATGACAATAAAACAGAATGTGATGGTACATTGTTCTGTCCATTATATAAGGACCATATAGAACCTTTAATCAAAAGCATTAAATTTAAAGATTCTAAAAAAGCTCCAGAGATGTATGAAATATTAAATATGTCTAAAGAGGAGTTCAAATTTAATCAAGAATATGTAGATAAAGTATTTTCAGGTGAGATACCATTAAATGGATAGATTTTGCCTATTCTGGAGAATATAATTTATTGTTATTTAATTTATGAAATGATAAATTTATTCTCTTTTTACTTATTTTAGAGATTTGAAGTGATATTTATGAGAGTTACTGTTTTTCATGCCAATGAATGTGATAAGAGGAAATGCACTGCATTCAAAATGGAAAAGCAAGGAAAATGCAAGATAGTTTATAAAATACATCAAATTCCTCGTGGTGCAGTTGTTTTAAATCCATTTTCTGAAAAGGCAGTTTCATATGAAGATAAGCCTCTTGTTGAAAATAAAGGCATAGTTGGGCTTGATTGTTCATGGAATAAGGTATCAAGCTCCGCAAGTTTCTTTAGCTTATCCAAATATCATAGATCTCTTCCTTTTTTAATTGCAGCAAACCCAGTTAATTTTGGAAAGCCTTGTATTTTATCAACAAATGAAGCTATTGCAGCAACATTTTATATAACTGGATTTAAGGAAGAAGCCCATCATATTATGGATGGATTCAAATGGGGTCATTCATTCATTGAAATGAATTATGACCTATTGGAAGCATACAGTTCAGTTAAAACAAGCGAAGAAGTTGTTAAAATACAAAATGAGTTCTTAGAATCTCATGAAAATAAAAAATAATAAACCTAACATTTATATACTATTAAAATCATATTTTATATTAATAGTTATGATTACATGCTTTGTAATTCATGATTTATTCTTTTTAAAACTTTTATTATGAATTTTTGAATTTTTTCATAAATTTTTATTTAAGTTATATTGATCAATTAATTTAATAATTATGGAGGAATTTTTAATGGCAAGATTTGAAGAAGCAGAAAACAGAATGTTTAATGTAAAAATCTGTTTAAAATGTAATGCACGTAATCCTGCTGGAGCTACTACTTGTAGAAAATGTGGTTACAAAGGTTTAAGATTCAAAGCAAAAGAACCTAGAGGATAGATTCACTCTATCCCTTTAAACTTCAAAGGGAATTTTATATTCTCTTTAGATTTTTACTATTTTTATTATAATATATATCTACTAATTTTACTAATTTTACTAATTT
>NZ_JAZNIB010000011.1:0-6846 GCF_045577275.1 Methanobrevibacter sp. | reverse complement strand
GATGTTTCTTTGAACACATAGCTTGACATCATCTTCATAGCCTAAATATGAAAGGCGACGTCCTGATTTTGACTTAATGGAGTTTTTCTCCACCAATTCTCCATTTCTACTTGCTAAAATGGCTGAAAGTGCATATTCTGTTATTCCGGTTTCCTCTTTGAAATAATCTATATCATCAATATCCAATTTGTTTTGTTTGCCCAACTCTTCTTGAATCCAGTACATTATTTCACCCGCAGCCAAAAAGTCTTCTATTGCAAAGGTTCTTTCGAAACCGCCCATAACCAGTTCAATATGTTCTGTTGCAAGTTCACAAGCTGCCTTTGCACAAGCTTTGGCATTGATGAAAGATCCGATTAAGATGGTTTCAGCATCCATATTTTCCAGAACTCTAACTCCATTGGTGGTTGTAAGAACCAGTGAATCCTTCTCACCATCATACTCTTTCATTTCACCAGGTGAGTTTCCAAGTTCAAATCCTTCAATTGTTCTGCCGGTTCTCTCACCAGCTAAAGCGGCATTTTTCTTTTGAGCTATTTCAATTGCTTCTTCGGGAGTGTATACTGGATAGATTTCCTTAAACTTATCTAAAGCAATTGTGATTGTAGTGCTTGCTCTTAATGCATCAACCATAATGGAAAGATCTTTAGAATAACCCTTTTCAAAACTTAAACTTACTTTCACTTTTTAGCCTCAAAATCAATGTTTGATTATAATAATTTTTATATTTAGTGATATATAATATTTAATAAGAATTAAATAATAAGTATTAAAATTAAGTTCTAATAATTTAAATTGAAAAAATAAAGGATTAATAGTTTTTTATCTTATTGAGGAATATTATGATAGTTGTTACAACTCCAATGTGTAAGCAAATAGTGGATTGGGCAGGATTAAATGAATTTAAAGTAAACAGATTTCCAGATGAGGAAGAGGGGGATTTTGCCATTTTGCTTTCAGAAAGTAAAGTGAAAATGGATTCATTAGCAATCAAAATAAATACATTCTCTCAGATAAAAGAAAGCATTAAAATCGTATCTAATTGTCTTTTTGAAAAGAATTTGATTGAAAAAGCCATTGGTGATGAAGAGATTGAAGCTATTTTTAAAAATTATGAAAATATTGATGAAGACATTAAATATGCCCTTTTGAGTGAAGAGGAATTCAATAAGATAAGAGATTCAAATAAGGATAAAAAAGTAAAGGTCTATTCAGAATTCCTAAAGGATTTGGTTTCAGATATTGGAGCAACTGTTATTGATTTCAAATATGATAAGGGGGATTATACTAAATTGGAAAAGGATTTTGATTATTTGGTTTATCCTGATTATTTGGAAGAAGAGGTTTTAAAAAGAGAGGATTTAGGCTCTGATGAGTATAAATCAATAAAGATATTAAGTCACAATAATATCTCAAAAGACCCAATACTAAAGGCTGAATCAAGATATTCCATTTTGATTGAAGAGATCTAAAACAAAAGAAATATATTTTTAAAATTTTTCACAGGTGGTATTATGATTATTAAAGAAAAGGATGTAAAATCAATATTATCTAAATCAAATCTCCCGATTGCAGGTTATACTGCAAATACATATGTAGGATGTCCTCATGCCTGCAAATACTGTTACGCGGATTTTATGAAAAGATTCACTGGTCATAAGGAAAAATGGGGAACTTTCATTGATGTAAAGTATTGGAAACCTATAAAGAATCCTCAAAAGTATTCTGGAGAAAATGTTATTGTAGGTTCTGTAACTGATGGATACAATCAATGTGAAGAGGAATTCTGCAGAACTCGTCAATTGTTAGAGGAATTGAGGGAATCTGACATTAATCTGATTATCACTACAAAATCAGACTTGGTGTGCAGAGATTTGGATTTGATAAAAACATTCAATGACCCTTTGGTTTCTTGGTCCATCAATACTCTCGATGAAGATTTTAAGGATGATATGGATGATGCCCCATCAATCAAGGATAGAATCAAAGCCATGAAGAGGTTTCACAAAGAAGGCATAAGGACAACCTGTTTCATATCCCCTATTTTTCCTGAAATAACAGATCCTATTGGAATAATTGAGGAAATCAGTGCTTTTTGTGATTATGTTTGGCTTGAAAATCTTAATTTGAGAGGAGGATATAAAAAGACCATTTTTGATTATATTGATTTGAAATATCCTGAATTGATGCCTCTTTATAAAGAAATATATACTTATAAGGACTTGTCCTATTGGAAAGAATTGGATGATGAAATCAGTGCTTATGCAAAGGAAAATGATTTCATGTATATGATCGATGAGGAGCCTTTTATCAAAAGTCCTAATGAAAATCCAATCATAATAAATTATTTCTATCATGAAAAGATAAGGCAATCTTCAAAAAGGAGAAAATAGATTTAAATTCAATCACTAATTTTCGAAAATTAGTGAAATACTTTTTTTAATCAAAATAATTATTAAATAAAAAAGATATATCATTTATTAATAAAAATTTTATGATAAAATTTTTTGATAAAATTTATGACTGCTGAAATTATATTTACTTTATTATTTATTCATTTAAAAGGAGAATAAACAGTGTTAGACATTAAATTGTTCAGAGAAAATCCTGAATTGATATTTGACTCTGAGAAGAAAAGATTTAGAAGCACAGAAAATGCAGAGAAAGTTATTGAATATGACACCTTATGGAGAGAAGGTGAAAGAAGATTAAACTCTTTAAGAGCAGAGAAAAACAAATTATCCAAATCATTTAAAAAAGCTAAACAGGAAGGCAATATTGAAGAGGTCATTGCAAAATCCAAGGAAGTGGCTAACGAAATTAAAGAGTTAAGCGCTAAAAATGCAGAATACCTTGCTCTTAGAGATGATTACAGATACAAAGTAGGAAACATCATCGATGAGGATGTTCCAATTTCAGATACTGAAGATGACAATGTTGTCGTCAGAACTTATGGTGAAATTCCAGAGCCTGACTTTGAAATGTTGAATCACGTTGATTTAATCAATAAAATCGATGGAGCAGACCTTGAAACTGCAGCAAGCATTGCAGGTGCAAGATTTTACTACTTGAAAAGAGACATCTTGCATTTGAACTTGGCATTGATTCAATTTGCACTTTCTGAACTTGAGGCTGAAGGCTACATTCCAATGCAAACTCCTTTCTTTGTAAAAGGGGAAGTTGCAGCTGAAACCTCAGAACTTGGTGAGTTTGAAGAAACATTATACAAAGTTGAAAATGAAGATATGTACTTGATTGCAACTGCTGAACAGACCTTGGCAGCACTTCACAGAAATGAAATCATCAACCCTGAAGACTTGCCATTAAGATACTGTGCACTTTCAACCTGCTTTAGAAAAGAAGCGGGATCTCATGGTAAAGATACTTTAGGAATCTTTAGAGTTCACCAATTTGAAAAGATTGAACAGTTCATTTTCTCCACTCCTGAAGATTCAAGAAAACAACATGACCATTTAATGGAAGTAACTGAAAGAATCTATCAAAAATTAGGTCTTCCATACCAAGTCATAGCTATTGTATCCTCAGCTTTAAACGATAATGCTGCAATCAAATACGACCTTGAAGCTTGGTTCCCAGGTTCCGGTGCATTTAGAGAATTGGTAAGCTGTACCAACTGTAAGGATTATCAAGCTCGTAAAACAAAAACAAGATATGGTAGAGCAGGTTCTGGAGATGCTCAAATATTGCACACTTTAAACAGTACAGCTATTGCTACTGAAAGAACCATCTGTTGTATTTTGGAAAACTATCAACAAGCTGATGGAAGCATAAAAGTCCCTGAGGTATTGGTACATTACATGGGAGGAAAAACAGTTATTGAAGCTAAAGAATAAATTTATTCTTTGCTTTTTATTCTTTTTTTATTAATTAATTTTTATTAATTATTTTACGATTTTTTTAATTCAATCAATCCATTTTTAGAATTACTTTTTTTTATAAATCTTGATTTTGCCTATTTTTATATATTATCTTCTGCTTTTCTTGCATGGGCTTTAGTTAGGAATATTGACAAAATAACCACTGCAAATGTGATTAAAAGATAAATTCCAACCTTAAATGGATCTGCATTGTAGATTATATGCACAACACCTATAATCCACATGACAATCAACATCAATGGAAGTATGTATTTTAAGGTGAATTTCCATTTCTTTCCAACTGTGATTGCTGAATTTTCATTTAATACTGGAATAACCTCATCAACATCATAATACCATGTAAATATTATTGCTTGGACAGCTATTAGAATTAGAATTCCAAACTCATTTACAAAGGTGTCAACTATTTCAACCAAATAACAGCTTATTCCAGTTGAAAAGAGCAATGAACCTAAACATGCTATTATGGTTAATACAGTAACTCCTTTTTTACGAGACCAATTGAATTTTTCACAAATGGAAGATAATAACGGTTCAAATAATGCCAATGAGGAGGTAAATCCTGCAAATAGAATTGATACCAATAATAATGGAGCTATTATTCTTCCAATAGGTCCCATAACTTCAAAGACTTCTGGAAGAACGATAAATATTAGGCTTGTTCCATCACTGATCAATTCAGTTATAGGAATTGAGCTTGTTACAGACATGTATCCTAAAATGGAAAATATTCCAAATGCAACAAAAATCTCATAAAGGCAATTAGCCACCACAACCATAAAGACATTATCTATCAATCTTGTTTTTTCAGATAAATAGCTTGCATAGGTATAAACCATAGCCTGCCCTATGCTTAATGAGAATATTATCTGAGCGAATGCTGCAAGCCAAACATTGATGTCAAATAGCATTGCCCAATTAGGGGTAAGCAATGTAGTCAATCCTAATTTAAAGCCAGGTAATGTAAATGAATAGATAAGGATAAATGACATTATGATGAAAAGCAATGGCATTAGAATTCTTGAAACTCTGCCGATACCCTCATCAATATCCCTATTTGAAACAAACCAGAATAATGCCCATAGGATTATGCTGCAAAGGAAAGTTGGCAATATTATGGAAATGATTCCACTTAAATTAGAGGAACCTCCAACATTTGCAGCGAAAAATGCTGATGGATCAGTTCCCCATCCGAATGTAAAGCTGTTTAAAAAGTATACCAAATCCCAACTCAAGATAACCATATAATAGATTACAACAACGAATACAAAGAGAACAAGCATCCAACCGATTATCTCAAATTTTGGATTTATGTCATGCAATAATTTTGAGAAACTCTCTTTGAAGTGATATCCTAAGCCATATTCCAATATCAAGAATGGCAATCCCATTACAATGATTGCTATGATGTAAGGAATAAAGAATGATCCTCCTCCATTGCTATAGAATACATAACTGAAACGCCATATGTTTCCTATACCAATTGTAAGACCAATCATTGCAAGCAAGAATGTCTTTATTGAACTCCAGCTAGAATTATCGCTCATTTTATCACTTTGTTAAAAATAGATTAAAATATTAATTTATTTAATTTATTTAAATCAATTAAAGGTTTATGTCTTTTTTTATATAATTGTTATGAAAATTTTCTTTAATTTCAAGGAATTGGGCTTATTTGTATAGCAGAGTTCAGTTTTTCCTTAACAGGATTAAGGTTCGTCTACAAAACTTTATAAAGAAAGGATAATAAAGAGTTTAAATAGAATAAATAAAAAATATTTTTTAATAATATTTTAATTATATTTTTAACCTTATTCTAAGATATAAAGTATAATCTTAAGAGATTTCTCAATTCTCTTTAATCATTCATATCTTAGTCTTTTGGAGGTAGCACATGAAAAAATCAATCATATTTATATCAATTTTATTATCAATATTTTTAATGATAGGTTGTGTAAGTGCAGGATTCTTCGATTTCCTTGATGGTTTCGATGTATTGAATGATAATCCTGATAATACCTTCGTTGTCGGTTTCAATAGTCAATTCCCACCATTTGGATATGTGGATTCTAATGGTGAGTATACAGGATTTGACCTTGAACTTGCTCAGGAAGTTGCTGAAAGGAACAATTGGACATTCAAGGCACAACCGATTATAGATTGGAATACTAAAAAATTTGAATTGGATAGCCGAGAAGTTGACTGCATTTGGAGTGAATTTACCATAAACGGTCGTGAAGATGACTATACATGGACAGAACCTTACTTCAACAATACCAAGCTTGTCATCGTAAGGGGAGATTCAGGAATTGACTCAATTGATGAATTGAATGGAACAACATTGGAAGTTCAACAAGGAAGTTCAATCTTGAAAACCATTGCAGAAAATGAAACCTTGAACAAAACATTTGCTAAAATTAATGAAGTGGATGGATACGATACTGCATTTATGGATTTGGAAGCAGGTGTATGTGATGTAATCATCATCGACAGCTGTTTAGGAAAGTATATGGTTACTGAGAAATTCACTGATGCTAAAGTATTGGATCAGCCACTTTCCGATGAGGTATATGGTGTAGCATTTGGAAAAGGCGATGAAGGCTTAAAAAATCAAGTTCAGGACACCTTAAATGATATGTATGACGATGGAACTGTTAAAAGAATCGCTCAAAAATATGAAAAGTATGGTGTTCCTGAAGGAGTAATTTATCCTAATTAGAGAAATTAATTTTTCTCTAAAACTTTTTTTTTAAATTGAATTCATTATTTTATAAAATTACCGATCTTATTTTTTATAACTTTTTTTTTAAATAGCATCTTATTTTTTATAACTTTTTTAAATTAGTAATCTCATTTTAATTAAAATTTAAAATAGAAAAAAAAGAAAATTTTGACTCATTTTAATATTAATTTTTAAAAATAGAAAATAATAGAAAATATAAAAAAA
>NZ_JAZNIB010000010.1:0-5278 GCF_045577275.1 Methanobrevibacter sp. | reverse complement strand
AAAAAAGTTAAAAAAAATAAAAAAAGTAAATTGGGAGAATTATAATTCTCCTCTTTCTCTTCTTTCTTCAAGAAGTTTTAAACCAAGTTCTCCTAATTTGTATTTTTGGATTTTACCACTTGTGGTAAGTGGGAATTCATCTACAAAGAATACATATTTAGGAACTTTATATCTTGCAATCTTACCAATACAGAAATCTCTGATGTCTGCTTCGGTTACATCTTCGAATCCTGGCTCTTTAATGATGAAGGCTCCTACGATTTCACCGTATTTCTCATCAGGAATACCTCCTACTTGTACATCCTGTACACATTCATGGGTAAAGAGATACTCTTCGATTTCTCTTGGATAGATGTTTTCTCCACCACGGATGATCATATCTTTAATTCTTCCTACGATACTGTAGTAACCGTCTTCATCAACGGTAGCCAAGTCTCCAGAGTGTAGCCATCCATCAGGTTCAATGGTTTCAGCAGTCTTTTCAGGCATATTGTAGTATCCTTTCATTACATTGAAACCTCTGCACATGATTTCTCCTGTTTCACCAGGTCCAAGTTCCTCTCCTGTTTCAGGGTCTATGATTTTTACTTCAATATTAGGGAATTTTCTTCCTACAGTACTGATTTTCTTCTCAAATGAATCCGCTGCATTGGTTTGAGTAAATCCAGGTCCTGCTTCTGTAAGACCATATACGCTGGTAATCTCTTTCATGTTCATCTTATTGATTGCGTCTTTCATGGTTTCGACTGGACAGGTGGAACCTGCCATGATACCAGTTCTAAGTGAAGACATGTCAAACATATCGAACATTGGATGGTTCATCATACCGATGAACATTGTTGGCACACCATAGATGGAGGTACATTTTTCCTTTTGGATTGAGGAAATGGCAAGCAGTGGGTCATATTCTTCAAGTACAACCATTGTTGATCCATGGGTAATTACAGCCATTACACCAAGCACTGTTCCAAAACAGTGGAATAAAGGCACTTGTAGGAGAAGCCTATCCTTTTCAGTATAGTTCATATTCTCTCCAATGTAGTAACCATCATTTAAGATATTACGGCTTGTAAGCATTACTCCCTTAGGGAATCCTTCAGTACCGCTGGTATATTGCATATTGATTACATCATATTGGGTAACTGCATCCTTGATTTTCTGATATTCTTCATCATCATAGTTCATACCGAGCAATAATAGTTCATTGGTGTTGAACATTCCTCTGTGCTTTTCTTGACCTACATGAATAATATATTTTAAGTGAGGGAATTTTTCGCTGTTTAAATTTCCTCTTGCAGAAGTTAACATTTCAGGAACAAGCTCGTGAATGATATCGAAATAGCTGGTATCCCTGAATCCATCAGTCATACCGATTGCTTTCATGTCAGATTGCTTTAGCACATATTCCAATTCATGGGATTGATAAGCGGTATTGACAGTTACGATTGCTGCACCAATTTTAGCGCATGCAAACATGAAGGTTAACCATTCAGGCACATTCTTAGCCCAAATTCCTACATGGTCCCCAGGTTCAATACCAATTGATAGCATACCTTTTGCTAAATTGTCCACCCTTTCATCAAACTCCTTGTAGGTAAATCTGAGGTTTCTATCTGGATAAACAATAAATTCATGATCTGGCTGTTTTTCTACTTGTGATTCAAAGAATTTTCCAATTGGAAGTTCAGTAAATAGTTCACTCATATTCTCACCATTTAATTTATATCATTAATTTTTAATTATTTAAATTCGTATAAAGGTTTAATACAGATATTTAATATGGAGTGTATAAAACAGCTAATATTTTAGCATTGTCTCCAGTAGAGTGTAAATGGTGAGGAACAACAGAGTCATAGAAAATACTGTCTCCTGCAGCTACTGTAAATTTGTCTTTACCATATTCCACTTCGATTTCACCTTCTAATACATAAATGAATTCTTCTCCTTCGTGGGAAGATAATTTATAGTCTTTTTCATAGGTGATGTCGATTATGAATGGATCGATGTTTCTATCGATTTTACCTGCACCTAATGAGTGGAATTCTAAGTTGGTTGAATTTGTAACGTCTTCCCTTCCAGAGAAATATAATACATTGTCAGGTTTTCCGCCTCTTACAACAACAGGTCCAAGCTGTGGTGTGTCGTCTAAGAAAGTTCCGAGTCTTACACCAAGAGCTTTTGCCATTTTGGTAAGTGGTGTGAGGGAAGGAATGATTTCTCCGTTTTCCATAGCTTTGAGAACTTCAAGCTTTACATCACTTTTTTCAGCAAGTTCTTCAATACTCATGTTTTGTCTTTCTCTAATGCTTTTTACTTTTAAAGCAAATTCTTTGTTTTGTTCCATTGTTTCACCTTTATACATTATATTATAGATTATTATTTTTTTAGTCAATTTTTCGATTAATATTATTTAATTTAAGTCAGTAAAATTTATAAGTTTTAAAGTTTTCCAAATCTCTTAAAGTCAATAAAATTTATAAGTTTTAAAGTTTTCCATATCTCAAAGAGCGAGTAATTTCACAAAATGAAATAAAAAAATAGAATTAAGAAGTTATAAAATCAATAACAAAAAAGAGTTGAGATTTATTCATCATCTGAACTGTCTTCACTAGGTGTCGGTTTTGGTTTCGGTTTGGAATCTGAATCATCACCGCTATTTTCATTATTGTTTGAATCAGAGTTACTGTTTTGATTGTCACTGTTGTCATTTGGCTTGTCATCAGTGTCATCATCAATATGATCTGTGGAATTGTCAGTTGAATTGTCTGTTTCATTAACTTCTTCTACCACTTTTTTTGGTTCATAAACTGCATTGACACTAGCTGGAGAAAAGTTATCATCATCCAATGCGATCATTTTATCGGTTTCATTTATTCCTGGAAATGATCCCATAACTAGATCTCCTGTAAATGCAGCTGCAAAATTACTCAATCCCAAGGCAAGGATTGCAATAATCAGGAATATCAAGAAGTTAGCTTTCTTATCAACTTTCAAATTCTCACCTCGTAACAATCATCTTCAAAATTCATTCCACATATATATTATAATTTATTCAAATCTAATATACATTATTAAATTATATTAAATTAGTATTTATATATTATGGTGATATGTTTAGGTTTTTAATATTTTATGTAATTTTAAGTGCCAGTTTCTTAATTTGATAAAGTATTTTCACTTAAAATTATTTAAATTGGTTAAGGGGTGATTTTATTTTAAATTGACCAATTTTATACATTTTTTTATTTAAATATACATTTTTATTCCTTATTCCCATTGATTGTACATTTTCATACTTTGTTGTAAACATTTATATATTTTGAGAAACATATAAGAGTATGTCGGAAATCGGAAGCCGACTTCCGACTAATAAAATTTTTATACTGATTGAATTATGAGAAAATGATAATATGGTTATGTTAAGTGCAGGAGATACAGCATGGATACTCATAGCAACAATCTTGGTCTTATTGATGAGCATCCCTGGTGTAGCTTTCTTTTATAGTGGATTAACAAAAAGGAAAAATGTATTAAATACAATGTTTTTAACTTTTATCGCATTCTCCATAGCAAGTATAATTTGGGTAGTTTATGGATATCCATTTGCATTTGGGGATGTAAGTATAGGCGGATTAATTTCTCAACCGGCACATTTCTTCATGTCCGGAATAGGTATTGGTGATTTAACTGGATCAATTCCTACAATATTGTTTATTGTGTTCCAATTGACATTTGCAGGTCTTACAGCAGCACTTGTCTCAGGAGCAATTGTCGGAAGAATGAAAACATCTGCATGGATGATTTTTATAGTTGCATGGGTGACTTTAGTTTATATCCCTATTGCCCACTGGGTATGGGGAGGCGGATGGCTAATGCAAATGGGTGCATTAGACTTTGCAGGAGGTACTGTTGTACATATCAATTCAGGTGTAACTGCATTGGCATTGGCACTTGTTCTTGGAAAAAGGAAAGACTCTTCATTACTTCCTCATAACTTAGGTTATTCAGTATTAGGTGCAGGATTCCTATGGTTTGGATGGATGGGATTCAATGGTGGATCCGCTCTTGCTGCTAATGGTCTTGCAGCTTCAGCTATCTTAGTTTCAAATGTTTCAGCAGCTACAGCTTTGATTACATGGGTATTGATTGATATTGTAAAAGGTGGAAAGCCTACAATGTTAGGTGCTATTACCGGTGGAGTTGCTGGACTTGTTGCAATTACTCCTGCAGCAGGATTTGTGGATGTTCCTGCAGCTATAATAATAGGATTTGTAACTACATTTGTATCTTACTATGCAATTTATTACTTAAAATCAAAATTAGGATATGATGATGCATTGGATGTATTTGGAGTCCATGGTCTTTCAGGTATTTGGGGTGCAATAGCTACTGGTATATTTGCTTCACCTCTTATTAATGAAGCATCAGGATTGTTGTTTGGAAATCCAGGTCAGCTCACTATCCAGATCATTAGTGTGATTGTAACAATGGTTTATGCATTTGTAATTAGTATAATTCTAGCTAAAATCCTTGATAAGACAATCGGAATCAGAGTTGAAGAAAAGGCTGAAATTGAAGGTCTTGATGCAAACTTGCATTCAGAATCAGGATATAGGTTATAAATTCTAGGCATATGTAAAAATTAGGTGATATATATGAAAAGGATAATTGTTGTCATTCGTCAGGAAAAGTTTGAAAGTGTGAAAAAAGCTTTGCTTGATGCTGGCTGTGAAGGAATGACTGTATCAGAGGTTAAAGGAAGAGGTAGGCAAATGGGTATCAGGGAATCCTATAGAGGTTCCAGCTATTGCATTGATCTTATTCCTAAGACCCGTCTTGAATTGGTTTTAAATGATGAAGATTTAGAGCGCATTTTGGATGTCATCATTGAAAGTGCGCGTACTGGTGAGATTGGGGATGGAAAGATTTTCGTTTCCGATGTAGCTGAAGTAATCAGAATCAGAACTGGTGAAAGAGGTTCTGATGCTGTATAACTCAAGCTTTTACGTTGCCTTCGGCAACGCAAAACCTTGACCAAAACTCCCAGCTTTTCCGCCCTTCGGGCGCAAAACCTGGATCAAAATCTTTTTAACTGTTGGGAGTATTTCTAACATTTTTTTCTTATTAAAATTATTTTTTATTTCTTTTGGAGTGTTTCCAACTATTTTTTCTTATAAAATTAATTTTTAACAATTTTTTGTTTATTTAGAATTTAATATTCTTTAAGTATATTTTAACAATTTTTATTTATTTAGAATTATATTCAAATTTATTTTTT
>NZ_JAZNIB010000009.1:0-12481 GCF_045577275.1 Methanobrevibacter sp. | reverse complement strand
TATTAAAATCATTAATTCTTTATAATCTGAAAGAGTTTGATGAAGCTAATGACATTTGTGATTGTTTAATAGAAAAGGAACCTAAAAATGCCAAAAACTATTGCCTAAAATCCATGATCCTATTTGAAGAGGGAAAATATGAGGAATCTTTAGGACTTATTCAAAAAACTTTAGAGCTTAATCCAGACTGTGAAGATGCAATTGAACTTAAAGAGAAAATAGAAACTAAAATGCATAATGCTTAATCTAATTCTTATTGATAAGTTTTATAAACTATTAAATTAAATATATAAACATTATATTTAATATTCAAATTAGTGAAAATCAACTAATTTACTATTGAATATACTTAAAAATTAAATTTACAAAAATTACTAAAAAAACTTAAAAGGAGTCATAAAAATGAAAATGTATTATGATGACGATGTTGACGCTACAGTCGTTGCAGATAAAACCATTGCTGTAATCGGTTACGGAAGTCAAGGACGTGGTCAATCTAGAAATATGGCTGACAGTGGATTGAATGTTATTGTCGGTCTTAGAGAAGGAGGTTCATCCTGGCAAAAAGCTGTTGATGACGGTATGAATGTAAAAACTATTGAAGAAGCTGCAGAAGCTGCAGACATCATTCACATCTTGCTTCCTGATGAAACCCAAGAAAAAGTTTACAAAGAACAAATCGCTCCTTATGTTGAAGCTGGAAACACAATTTCATTCTCTCACGGTTACAACATTCACTTTGGTTTGATCCAACCTGGAGAAGACGTAAACATTGTAATGTTTGCACCAAAAGGACCTGGTTCCAGAGTAAGAACCACTTACTTAGACGGTTTCGGTATTCCTGGACTTGTAGCTATTGAACAAGATGCTACCGGTGATGCATTGCAAATTGCATTAGGTATGGCAAAAGCTGTAGGTCTTACCAGAGCAGGTGTAATTGAAACCACCTTCCAAGAAGAAACTGAAACTGACTTGTTCGGTGAACAAGCTGTTTTATGTGGTGGTTTAAGTGCTTTAATTAAAGCAGGATTTGAAACTTTAGTTGAAGCAGGTTACCAACCTGAAATCGCTTACTTTGAAACCTGTCACGAAGTAAAGCTCATTGTAGACGACATCTACGAAAACGGTATGGCTGGAATGTGGCATGATGTAAGTAACACTGCTGAATATGGTGGATTAACCAGAGGTGGCAGAATAATTACTGATGCAACCAAAGCTGAAATGAAATCAATTTTAACTGAAATCCAAGACGGAACCTTCAAAAAACAATTTGCAGATGAAAACGCAACTGATGCAGCAAACTTAAAAGAAATGAGAGCTGCTGAAGAAAAAGAAGACATCGAAGTTGTTGGTAAAAGGTTAAGAATCGCTTGTGGATTACAAAAAGAAGACGAATAATTTCTCTTCTTTTCTTTTTTTACTTTTTTTATTATTTTTTTATTATTTTTTTATTATTTTTTTAAAATTTTTATTAATTCCAATATCTTTTTTTCTAGAATTTTCAATTGTTCGTATATGTGTTTATTTTATTGAAAAATTATATTAACCAATAAAACTATATTAGAAAATATGAATGCGAATAGGTTTGAAACTTTTTATGATGCAGTATTGGCAATTGTCATAACAATTTTGGTATTGAAGATTCCCCAACCATTAAGTCCAACTTGGGGTGCAGTCTTTGCAAATTCATTGAACTTTTCAACTTATGCCATAGTGTTTTTGGCAATCATCAACATTTGGTACAACAATCATCATCTATTCCAAATTTTTGATGAGATAAACAACAGGGCACTCTTTGCATATGGACTTTCACTTTTCTTGACTTCACTATTTCCATATTTTGCATTGTGGATTTCAACAAATCTCTATTCATTGACTGCCGAGACAATCTTTGGAATCATCATAATTTTTGCAAACCTCTCTCACATCATAGCATTGTTTGCCGTTTATGGGGCAAATGGATACAATGACAGATTGGAAAATCTGAACATCAAGCCAATTCATATATTGTTTCCTATTATAATTTTGATATTGGGATTCATAATCTCTTATACAGTATATCCTCCTGCCATTTATGTGGCCTGTTTGCTTTCTGTAGTCGTAAGCATCATCTATAATAGGGTTCAAAGGGAGGAATTTGAAGACACTGAAAGATTTGAGGCATTAATCGATGCTATTGTAGCTATTATCATAACAATCATAGTTCTTGAGATTCCACTTGCTGCAAATGGTAGCTTAGGGGCTCTTCTTGATTTGAAGCTTGAATTTTTTGCGTATATAGTCAGTTTCATCGTTGTCTTCAATATGTGGAAGCTCACCTATAACGTATTTGCCCTTGTAAATAAGATCAATTATAATGTGATTTGGTCTATAGCAACAATGCTCTTTTTCTTGTCACTTATCCCATATTTGACAACTTTCGTTTCCATGAATTTCCATGAATTCGTGCCACAATTCCTATACGGTTTGGATTTCATGATAATCTCCATATGTTCATTTATCGGAACATATCAAATGAAAAGGCTGGACAAATCTAATGTATACTTGCAGAAGACATTTGACAATTACAACAACCTTATAATAACCATGGTATTAACATGCATCTTCATAATTATTGGTTACTATTACTATCCACCAATAATAATAATTTCATGTCTCCTTTCAATCAGTATTCAATGGATATTCTTTATTAAGAAAATAAATCTGCTTGAGATTGTTTAATCGATGCATTTAATTAAGAAAGTAAATCTCTTGGGATTATTTAATCAAATACCTAAAATTATTATATAAAACTTTTTAAACTATGTCAAATATAGGTAAATTATCAAATAATTATTCTAAATTTATTTTTCTCAAATTATGATGAATTGTGATTAAAATGGTATATGTAGGTATGGATCATGGAACCACTGGAATATCATTTGCCATAATGAATGACACAGAGGTTCTTGATGTTTTTAAGATATCTCGTGAAGATAGCAAGGCTGGAAGAGTTTCAGCCATTGAAGAATTATCTAAACGCACAGATTTGGATGATATAGAATTAATGATTATCACTTATGCTATGGGAGATGGAATCAATAAGATTCTTCCAATTGAAAAGGTTGAAAATAGGGGAATCCTTTCAATCGGTGGTGCAGGCAAGGTGACTGGTGGAGGAACATCAGTATATTCAGAGATTGAAAATGCCAATTTGCCTGTATTGATGATTCCAGGAATCCATAAGGATTGCGAATGGCTGGACCCACTGTTTAGAGCAGCCTATTCCCATCATGCAAGCCCTGAAAAAATCAGCATAGTTTACAATGCTTATCTTGAAACCAATTGGGAAAACATGATTGTTGCAGACATCAGTTCCAACAGCGTTGACCTGCTTGTTGAGGATGGAATAATCAAAGGGGCTATTGATGCCTGCTGCGGTGCAATGGGTGTTGTTCATGGACCTCTCGACCTTGAGATGATAAGGGACATTGATGAGGGAAAGAGAACAGCAAATGAATGCTTCTCTCATGCAGGTGCTGTAAAGATAGCAAACATTGACGATAAGGTTGCATTCATGAAGGATGACCTATTAGAGAATTATAGAAATGGCGATGAGAAAGCAAAATTAGCTATTGACACCATGATCATGACTGTGGCAATGGAAATAGCTGGACTCATTGCCGTAAGCCATAATGAAATTGAAGGAATTGTTCTCACAGGTTCAATGGGTTCAATGAAGGATCCTGTTGATTTTGAACTTGAGTTGAACAAATATCTAAAGAACAAGTATCCTTGCAAGATCATTTCAAGCGAGTCTGGAGCTATTGGTGCAGCACAAATAGCAAGAGACATTGCCCATGGAAAAAGAGAGATTATGGGTATAAAAGTAGAATTAGAATAAGTTTTTAAATGTTTTTTTTAAAACATTTCTTTTTTTTATTTTTCTTTTTAACAAATTTTAATCTTTTTTAAAAATAGTTTTGATTAGTTTTAATTATTTAAAAATAGTTAATTTTAGTTAAAAAATAAAAGTTAAAAGATAATGATTTGCTATTCATTATCTTTTATTTTTTAGTTTAAAGGTGTCTTTGGACTGTGACGGTACTGTTTGTAGTTCCTGGTTTTAGGATTTTGTTTCCATCAAAGGTTGCCTTAACATTGTATGTTCCAGGATTCAATGGACCAAATGTTGCTTCTCCTTCACCATCTACAAGCTTTACAGTGACTTCTTCATGGTAATTTCCATTATCTATTTGGACTTTCACATTATCGTTCAAAAGCTTGTTGGATTTGATGGCTACAACTGCAGTTGATCCGCTATATCCTGATGTTCTAATATCCATGTTTAAGTTGGCCTCTCCTTGCTTTGTGAATTGTGTTGTGTTTTCAGCAGGTTTGTAGTATATGTCTCCATTGTAGATAACTGTAGCTGTATATTCTCCTCCAGGTAAATCGTCTATTGTTAATGTGCCGGTTCCATTTTCCAGGTTTAGGTAGTATTTCTGAGAATTATTTAGCTTTATTTCCACTGGGTTGGATAAATTTGCATTTGTTTGAATTTTAATCTCTGTTTTATCTGCTTTTGTATTGCCTACCGCATCTATGCTCAAATTTGGAGTGTCTCTTTCCCTAACATTAAATGTGGTTGAGTTTGCCACCTGCTTAAATTTGTCATTGCCGTCAAATGTAGCAACTACAGTGTAATTGCCTGGTGATAAATTGTTGATATAAGAGTGACCAACACCATTCTCCACTTTAACAGTGACATTTCTTGATTCCTTAACACTTATTACATTGACTTTTACATCCCCATTCAATGATTCATTAGTGTTTATTTCTACGATGCCTTGTTCAAAATCGGTAATATTGTTGACATGCACACTTAAATAAGGTCTGGTCTTAGGATTTGGATTTTCTTTCACGGTGAAGGTAGTGGTTTTTTCACTTTCTGCAAACATATAGTCTCCGACATAAGTCGCTTTTGCAGTGTAATTACCTGGGCCCAATCCGCTGATTGAACCTTGAGCTAGACCATTGACTACTTTAAATCCATAGGTGTGCCCATCGTTTATTTTAACTCCTACATGTCCATTTACGGATTCATTGGCTTTTATTGTCACATTCACTTCTTCGCCATAAAGGGCATCATCAATATTTATATCCAAATTTGGGTCTGCATTAGATTTGACCATGAAACTTGTGGAGCCGCTCCAAGGTTCAAAACCTTCATTCCCTGCATAATATATATCAACTTTATATTGGCCAGGTTCTAAATTTTCATCTAGTTGTATTCTATTGTTTTTTTTAACTGCTGTCCAGTAATCCAAGTTAACAGCATATTTATGAGTAAATTGGGGACATGAAAGTTCAAAATTGCCTGTAACATAAATTGGAGCATAATCATTTCCTACTTTATGACAATCTATAACTGCAACAGGTTTTTCTCCGTAATTGCAATCTTCAATATCCACATCAAAAGAGATGTGGTTTTTAGTGAGGGTTTTATTATCTGTATTGTTGATTTTTTCAATATCCATTTCTGACTTGTATTCATCGGAAATATCATTTGAACTGTCATCTGTATCAATTGAAGTCTCATTGGAAATATCAATTGATGTATTCTTTTCACTGTCGCTTAAGTTTTCAAAGCTTGCATTGCTGTCTTGATTTAAATCAATGGCACTTAAAGGTGCTAAGCAATACATAATCATTATAAATATGCAAAATAGTTTAATAGTTAATTTATTCATGCTATCCTTTCCTTAAATTTTATCGTCTTAATTCATAAATTATACGAATTTGTGAAATCAAGTGTTTGCTTGCAATTCAAAACGAAAAATAGGGGACCAAGGAGGTAAATAAATGAAAGTTAAAATATATTAATTTAAATTGCAATATATTTAGTTTATTAGAAATTTGCATGCATGCTTTCTAATTCGATTAAGTTTTTTTTATCGTATTATTGCATAATTTAAAAAAGTCATTTATGTGCTGTCATCACATAGAAATTTCTAATACACTAAATAGTTTAGTTTATCTATTTAATTCCTTCCCTTAAGTTCGCTAATTATTACTTTCTAGGGCTATATATAAATAAGTTTCCGAAAGCAAGTGCTTGCTTTCATTTTAAAATATGAAATTAAGGATTAAGAAGAAGTATTTAATTAAAAAAACTAATAAATTTAATTTAAATCATCATTGTTAGACATTTATTGCTTTAAATTTATATTATACTAATTTCATGAGATAAATTATAGTAACTAATAAAATTAAGATCGGTGGTATGAATACGAATAGATTTGAAAATTTTTATGATGCTGATTAGTTAATAAAAGTTAATTAATAGTTAAAAATAGTAAAATTTAGAGAAAAATCTCTAAACTTTTTTTTTAAAAAAATTTATGGTTTAGACTTAAATAATTAAGCTTCCAACCAATACGACTATTCCTACAATCCAACAGTAGTATGCAAAAATGTCCAAACTTTTTTCTCTAATGATTTTAAGCAAGAAGCTGATTGCAAAGTATCCGGAAATGATTGCAACGATGAAACCTGCAAAGCAAGCCAATAAATCAACATTTCCTGCAGTCAAATCCTTAAGTTGGAATACTGCAGCACCTAAGATTGCTGGGATAGATAAGATGAAACTGAATTTAGCAGCAAATTCCTTGTCTAATCCTGCAAATAATCCTGCAGCTATTGTAGTTCCTGAACGGGAAAGACCAGGCAATATTGCCAATGCTTGTCCACATCCCATAATCAATGCTTCTTTTAGGCCTACGTTTCTTACATCAATTCTGCCGCTACCCATTCTTTGGGAGGCATATAAAAGACAACCTGTAATCAACAATAAGAATGCAGGGATAGTCAATCCTGTAAACATTGCTTCGATAGCATCGTTGAACAATACTCCTACAACTCCAACAGGAATGGTAGCCAATATTGTAAGCCAAGCCAATTTTTTATAAGGGTCCTTTTTCATTTCTGGAATGAATTTTCCTTCCTTCAAGTCAAGGAGGCTTGAAAGGAATCCTTTAATCATATTAATGATGTCAGTATAGAAATAGGCTACAACTGCTATAAGAGTTCCTAAATGCAATAATACGTCAAATGCCAATCCAACATCTGTAACACCTAACGCTTGTTGAGCAAATATTAAATGAGCAGAACTGCTCACAGGCAGAAATTCAGTTAATCCTTGGACGAGTCCAATGATTATTGCTTGTAAAATGTCCATTATTTCACCTTTTTTTAATAAATCATAAAAATTACATGGTTTTAAATTAATCAATTAATCCTTTTTGATTAAAAATTTGATTAAAGTTAATTGGATTAATTTATAAAAATTTAAAAAAATAACTCATGCCCGAGGACATAAGTTATTGATAAGAATTTTTTAAACTAGTTTTCTCATGTCTATTCGACATAAGTTAACCAATTGTGAATATCTTCAGATCTTCCATATACTGCATCGAAGTATTTTTCTTGTAATTCTTTGGTTACAGGGCCTCTTGATCCGATACCGATTTGTCTGTTGTCGATTGCACGGATTGGAGTAACTTCTGCAGCACTTCCGGTAAAGAATACTTCATCAGCTAAGTATAATCTTTCTCTGGAAATGGTTTCTTCAGATACTTCATAACCTAAGTCTTTTGCAATGGTCATGATACTGTCTCTGGTAATTCCTCTAAGGATGGAAGAACCTAAGTCAGGAGTTATGAGTTTGCCATTTTCTACAATGAAAATGTTTTCTCCACTACCTTCTGCAACGTGTCCGTGATAATCTAATTGGATTGCTTCATCGTAACCATGTTCTCCAGCTTCAAGGTTTGCAAGCTGGGAGTTCATGTAGTTAGCTGCAGCTTTTGCAAGTACAGGCAAGGTACCTGGTGCTGGTTTTCTCCAAGTGGAAATACCGATGTTTGCACCTTGTTCCATTTCTTCTTCACCGATGTATGCTCCCCATTCCCATACAGCAATGGTGGTGTTGACAGGACAGTTTAATGGGTTTACACCTAATTCACCAAATCCTCTGTAGGTAATTGGTCTGATGTAACATCCTTTTAAGTTGTTTTCTTTAATGGTATCTATGATTGCATCACAGATTTCTTCTTGAGTAAATGGAATTTCCATTTTGTAAATTTTAGCGGAATCAAATAATCTTTGTACATGTTCTTTTAAACGGAATACAGCAGGTCCATTTTCGGTTTCATAACATCTTATACCTTCGAATACTGCAGTTCCATAGTGTACTACGTGGGAGAGAACGCTGATTTTTGCATCTTTCAATGCTACAAATTCTCCATCCATCCAAACTTTTAAATTTTCATCAAATGCCATATTTTCACCTTTTGTCTTTTTAAAAGTAATTTTTTATGTCACCTAGTTAATGTAAGGATTGTTTTTAAAGGGATTTTTATTTATTAGTTCTAGTTAGAAAATTGTCTTTAAAATAATTCCTTTATTAATTATCTATTTCTTATATTTTAAATATATTACTTTATTTTGAACATTTTTTATTAAATTTTTTGCATTTTATCAAATATTTGCCCTTGTTTTTTGGAAAATGCTCATGCCTTATTTTTTAAAAATTCCTTTAATCGAAAGTTTTAAATAAGAGGTTAACTATATTTATAATGTAGCATGGTTCCGTGGTCTAGGGGTATGATATCTCGCTTACAACGAGAGGATCGTGAGTTCGAATCTCGCCGGAACCACTTCCAAGCTTTTTGAGTCTTCGACTCAAAAACCTTGACCAAAATCTTTTTTATAAGATTTACTTTTTTAAATTTTTTGAATTAATTTTTTACAATTTTAATTCTATTTTTGTTTCATTGGTTCCGTGGTCTAGGGGTATGATATCTCGCTTACAACGAGAGGATCGTGAGTTCGAATCTCGCCGGAACCATTTACAAGCTTTTTGAGTCTTCGACTCAAAAACCTTGACCAAAATCTTTTTCTATTTTTGATTATTGCATAGTTTATGCTTTTTTTTAACTCATTTTACTTTGTTCGTATAAAATAGAATTAAACATTTTTTCATTCTTAAAAATAGTCTTTTTTTTAAATAATAAAAATAAAATAAAGAAAAATAAAAATAGTGATTTCTCATAAAAATAAAGAAATTAGATATTTAAAATTAATTGATTAGTTGAAACCTTAGTTTTTTCTCGAAAACTAACTTAGAAAGCAACAATCAATATCATTATTATCACTAATGAAATAAAGAATACAATTGTTCCTTTTACTAAAATATCTGCTTCCCTATCTGCATAAATCACTAATCCATAGGATAAGAGCAATGCTATGATAAGTTCTCCGATTCCTAAATATCCTGTTGGAATCTTAGCTATTTTTCCAAAGATGAATCCAATCAAGTAGGAGATTATAACTGTAACAGCAACCATTACAATGGTATTTTGCAGGAGAGGCTTAATGATTTCTCCAATTGGTTTGCTTGGTTTTTCAGGAAGATTGCGGCTGTAATTGCTTAATCCACCACTTGGTGAGGACATAAAGCTATGCCTATTACCATATTCCGGACTTCCTCTATTTCCTAAATCTCTACTTCTTGGACTGAGAGAGCTGTTTGGCTTGCTTGATAGGAAAGACCTTCTGTTTTTCTTAGGAGCTTCCTGATAGCGGTTTGCAAACAATGAACTTACTGGACCAGAATAATTGTCCCTTGGAGTCTTGTTTAAGAATTCAGCACGATAGAGCTCATCGTCATACTCATCGTAATGGCTTAATTCCAATCCGCCAACTTCATCCTCATAGTATTCCATGTCTTCAGCGAATTCCTCATATCCTTCATAGGAACTTTGAAGCCTGTTATATGACCTGTCATCATAATAGCCGCCTCTGCTATCATAGTTTGATGCATTGTCAATATAATCCCTGTTGACATCCCGGCTATAGAATGAATCACTGTCAATATCAGCAACTCTGTCTGTTCTACGATCCAATCTTGCTTTTGGTTCTTTATTTTTATTTGAATATTTTTTGGCTAAAGTAACAAGGTTGTTTCTGTCGATCAGTTTGATTTTTCTCTCTTCAGCATATCTTTTTGCTTGAGAAGAGAAACCGGAACTGGTTACAACAGCAACTTTAGATGCTTTAAGTTTCTTACCAATGACTTCCATTTCTTTTAAAACATCGATTCCAACTTCCCAGTCCTTATCGTAGTTCTTGCATGCAACTACCAATCCAAAATCCCCCATTGAGGTTTGGAGAATTGCATAAATGTCTACAACCTGTTGGGATGTTTTAAAATTTTTGTAAACTTTAAAGCCAGAATCTTCAAGAACTTTAGCTATAAAATTCACTAATTGTGGTTTTTCCACGGTTTCACCTAATCTTAATTTTAATATAATATATTTATATTTTCTCAATATATAATTTTTATTAATTTTTTTTAAATATTTTCATAAAATTTATTAATTTTTCACAGTTTCTTCAATCAATAAAAAATTTTATAATAAGGTAAGTATATATTATTAATTAATAGAAAATAATCTAAAAAACTAGTTATTTTCAATCTAATAATTATCTAATATAAAATTAAGGAATCGTTTATTATGAAATCTATTGGTCAATGTTACTTAGAATTTGTTAATAAAATCTTAACTGAAGGTAAGGAGACATATAAGGACAGTGATCATCATTTAAAGGAAAGTCTCGGTAACTATTATCTTATTGATGATCCATTGGATTTGAAATTCAGAGCTAAATATCAGCACATGACTCCTGAATTGATGTTGCAGGAAATCAAAAGCGGAAAATTTGATATTGATTCCTGCCCTATTAAAGGAGATGCATTGTATGAATATGTAAAATCCTTTGAGATTAGAGATGATCAAGGATTCGTTTACACCTATCCTAATCGTATATTGGAGCATTTCGGTGTAGACCAATTTGAAACCATGAAACAGAGAATCTTAACAGCTACTGGAAGTAACCGTGCAGTCGCTGTAACAATCGACCCTGCATTGGATGGGGATAGGGAAGACATTCCATGCCTTCAGGTCATACAGATTCTCGTAAGGGATGGAGAATTGACCATTCACTGTTTCTTCCGTTCCAATGACATCTTTGGAGCATTCTATTCCAACATGTTCTTCATAACCTATATTGGAATTAAGATGAAAGAGGAAGTAAACAAGGAAATCATGGGAGACAAATTGAACTTTGGTGGACTCCACTACCATTCAACTTCTGGTCATATCTACAATAATGATATGAGGGCAGCAAGAAAATTGATTTCTGCCAACAAGGCCGCATTAAAGTAATTTAGGATTGTTAAATTTTTTAAGATTTGAGATTTTAGGATTGTCTTATTGGATAATTCTAAAATTATTGCTTTTTTTAATCTATTTTTTTGTTATTATATTGATGATTCATATGAAAATTTTATTATCTAACGACGATGGCGTAGACGCATCAGGTATTTTGGCAGCTAAGCAGGTTGCCCAAAAGTTTGGAGATACCATGGTGGTTGCGCCATACAATCAGCAAAGTGGAATAGGTCATGCATTGACTCTTGTTGAGCCTATTAGGGTAAATGAAGTAAAATTAAGAGATGGGGATATTGGCTATGGAGTCACTGGAACCCCTACAGATGCAGTGACAATTGCAATTTATGAACTTATGGATGAATGGCCTGACTTGGTGATTTCTGGAATCAACACCGGTAGAAACACTGGAAAAGGAGAGCTTTCAACATCTGGAACAATAGGTGCTGCAACAGAGGCAGCTTCTTTAGGAATTCCTACAATTGCAGTCAGTCAGCATACTCCGGATGACAACATCAAGTTTGATGAGGGGCATATTGAAATTGACTTTTCATCAAGCCAGAAAGTCTTGGGAGACCTTATCCAAAAGGTAATCGACAATGGATTTCCTGAAGGCGTTGACATCTTGAATCTGAATGTTCCTGCAAATCCAGATTCCTACAAACCTAAGATATGTCCTTTGGCAACAAGAATGTATGAGCCTGTTGTTGAAAAGCGTATAGATCCAAGAGGAAGGGAATATTATTGGATTGACGGTATCTTTTATGAGGGAAATCCTGAAGATTCAGATGACCATGTTCTTTTGAATGAGAATGTGCCTACCTTGACTCCTTTGATATTGGATATGGCTAGTGATTTGGAAGCCTTGAAAGGATGGTACGGCGAATAGTTAAATTTATTTCATAATACACAAACAATATATAAGATAAGTTACATAATATTTATTAATTATTATAAAAATTTTAGGAGATAAAATATGTCTGTAAATCAACTTGAAGCTACATTGCAAGCTGTTACACATACCTTGGCAAAATTGGAAAAGGAAGGCTGCAATGATGAAAAACTATTGAAAGAGCTTAGAAAAGAAAGAGATAAACTTTTGAATGAATTGAACTTAAATTAATTTTTTTTAATTCTTATCGATTAAGTTTATAAAACATTAAGAATAAATTATATTTTACAAAACTTATATTAATCTAAATTTTATT
>NZ_JAZNIB010000008.1:0-9245 GCF_045577275.1 Methanobrevibacter sp. | reverse complement strand
ATTTTGATGAAATTCTTAGGACATATAATGCTCAGATTATTGGTTTTACTTTAGATGAGTACTATAATTTATTGTCTTTAAGTAATTCTTCTGAAGATGAAATTTTACTATGGTTGATTAAGAATTCCTATAATTTATCTGATATTGAAACTTCATATATTGAATATTTTAATAATTTTATTTTTGATGACATTAGTTTTTCTTTAGATTATTTTGGAAATGAGGGGATTGATTTTAATTTATTTGATACGTTGAATAATGAATCTTTTTCATGGAGTGGTATGTCGAATACACGTTATGCTTCTATTAGTTATGTTAATGGGGGTTATTTTAATCCTTATGATGAGGGTAATCTGTCTGATACTCCTATTTTACTTTTTTATGGGGATTCTATTATATTGAATATTGATAATCGGTTAGCTGCGTTTATTGATTCTGCTTATGATGGATTTTTGACTTATGCTTTTGCTAGTGAAAAGGTTAATAGTTCCGATTTGGAATTTTGGTTGGAAGAGAAAGATCGTGTTGATGCAGAAAACAATCTTGTTTATGATATAGGTCCAATGAGAGCAGCATATGGCAGTTTTTTAGAGGCATTTTTGGTAATTTATTGTAGTGATATTGTTGCGAATGTTGCGTCTGAGCAGTTTAATGTTACATGGGGGCGCTCCAGTCCTATAGTTATGTGTGTAAAGGATGATGTTAATGGTTATTTTATAAGTGCTGAATGTGATTTTCGATTTGGTCGTGATGCTTTTGGAGAGGTTGCTAATGTGAAGTCCTTTTATTTTGCATGTTCCGCTTCCTTTTCCTTGATTGAGAATTATGTTTTTGAGGCCTTATTCCCTGGGGAAGGTGTTGATTATACAGTTACTATGGGTTTGGCTGATATTTTATTTAATAATGGCACTTTGGAGTTTGTTCAGGATGGAAATTATACCCTAATCCATGAGTGGGGGTATGATGATTTAATTCTTTTATATGATGATTCTACAGGCATATTATACGATAGTTTTGATGGTATTTATGGTGCTTATTGTTATGCTTTTCAGCAAACTGAAATGGGTTGGGATTTTGGTGTTAAATTATTTGATTTGGAGGATGCTATTAATAACTTTTTAAATGGGAATTTTGGTTTTTTAGATGATTTAGATAATACGCTTTTGGGCATTGTTGGTGGTGCGGGCCTTACTTTAGGTATGGCATTTTTGGTTTCTAATCCTATTGGGTGGGGTGTTGCAATTACTGGAGGTGTTTTGATAGGGGCTGGTCTTTTAGCCACTTATTTTTCTGATGATTTGAACCGAGGATGGGCTGCTGAACGTGGTGCTTTGTTTGGTTTTGATATAGTTACTTCTGTTTTGGGGCCTATTAAAGGAGGGGCTTTTTTAGGCAAGTTGACTATAAGAGAGTATGTCCGTGAAAGTGGTGAAATATTAATTTCAAGAAATAAAGATTTTATAGATGTAAGTATTATAAATTATTATGAAAGATTTATTGCTTATGATTATTGTTCTTATGGTACTTTAGAAAGATTGATTTATACTGCATATCAATCAGGCACAGATTTGGGTGTTATTATTAATTTTGCCAAAGGACTTTTTGAAAATCAGTTAGTTCATATTCTTTCAGATGATTATTAAAGATTGAACAGTAAAAAATTAATTTTTTGGAGTAAAAATATGTTTAAGATTTTTTCAAAAAAAGAGATGTGGGAAGAAGGTTATGAAGATTATTTAATTTCTATCTTTTGGTTAATTTCATCAATTGTTACAATTTTATTATTAACCATATCATTAATTTTTAAGAATCTTAAGCCTTTAATTTTATTAGGATTAATTTTTATTCACCCATGGAGATTTCATCCTAGTGAGATGGAAATAATTTTAAAAAGCAAGTATGTAAAAATTTTTGGGATAATTTGTTTTTTACCATTTATAATATATGTTTTGTTAAAAATTTATTTGAAAATGATTTAATATTTGGTGACTTTATGGGATTATTTGAAATTTTAAGTTTTATGAATAGCCATGAATTATTTGTTCCTACAATAGGATTTTTTGTTTGTTTTATTATTCCATTATTACATCATTTAGGATTAATCTATGTTAATAGTCATGAAAGAAAAGAATTTTATTTTTTTGCAGTTCTATTTTTTATTTGGTGTATAGGATGTTATTACGGTATTTTTAGATGGGCGCCATAAATTATTTGATTTTTTATTAGTCTCTTTTTAATGTTTTTTTATTAAAAAGAGTTATAGTAATATTTATCTGAAGATTTTGGAGGATGAGTTTTAATGTTGGGTTTGTACTAGCCTTATGGTTGTGAGTGTAAGGGAGGATATATTATATATATGATATGCAATGTTTATTTACTTAATGAGCATTTTTAAGTGAAAAAGTATTTAAACAAGTGAATTATTATATTTATTAATAAGATTATAATTTAATTTATTTTATTTTTTAAAAATTTCAGGTTGATACTATGGGAAAATTAGGTTTTTTATTTAATCCGGAGGCAAACATGCCTTCAGGCGAAATCAAATCAAGGGATGTGAATTTTGATTTTCTAGGTCTATTAAAAGAAACAGTTGGAGGCAAGGACAATACCTTTAATGGAGCTATCAAATTGGATGAGGATTCAATTTATATAGAAAAGAGAAGCAGATTGAACGGTAAGGTCAAGGATGCTTTCACTATTGATTATGATGATTTAAATGCAGATATGATAGAAAGAGTGGCTGATAATAAGGTTCAATTCAATTTAGCTCAAAAGACTCTTTTGCTTAAGACATTAGATGATGACATGCTAAATAATTTTGAAAATAGATTGAAAAACAAATTAACCACAGGCTCTTTTGAGATAGAAGAAGTGCCACAAGCAAAACAGATTATTCGTGACATTCCAGAGGAAATAAGAAAATATCATGAATTATTGAAAGATGGAATAATCACTGAAGAGGAATTTGAGAATAAGAAGAAAGAGTTATTGAACAGTTAATCGGATTTAATCTATTAGTCAATGCTTTTAGAAAAAAATGTGATACTATGGAAATAAAGTCTATTCCTGAAATTATAAAAGAAATGGATTCATTATCTAAAGAGGAAAAATACGATGAGGCTTTACAGTTTGGAAAAGAAAACGTAAATTTAAATAAGGAATATGTTGAAGGAGAATATGTATTCAAAAACCTTCTTGAAGAGCTTTTGTTCCAAATCACAATCAATAAAGAGATTAAAAGAAAATATCCATTGATGTTGGATTATTCCACTTTATATTCCAATTATGGGAATGTATTATTGCATTTCAATGACTATGAAAATGCCTTAAAATCCTTTAAATTATCTTATGATTATAATCCTGTCAATGTAAAAGCTATTTTTGGCTTATGTGAGATCCATAAACAAAATAACGATTGGACTGAGTGTTATAACTTGACAATCCAATCATTCAAATACGCATATTCTCTAGAAGATCTTTCTAAATCATTTGAAAACTTATCTTTTTATTATATTAATGAGTATAAAGAATCCAATGATGATGAAAATCTAAAGTTAGCCATCTATCTAAATAAATTAAGTGAATATTATAATGAAAATAATGCAAATCATTTAGATTCTCTAGATGAAAATCTTTTGAATGAATATGATGATTCAATAGAAGACATCAAAGAATACCTTAAATCAAAAGGACTTCCATATGGTCCAAGCGTTGAAGTGATTACAATATGCAAAAACCTTGGTTTCCAATTGGATGAGGATAAGAAAGTGGTTCCAGCTCTCTTTTATTTCAATATTGCATATGATTTAACCAAAGATCCTGCAATTAAAGATGTTATAGATGATTTGAATACTAAAGTAGAAAGAAGATTAAATGAATGATTCTTTCAAAAAATAAACTAGTTTAATTTCAAGTATCCCTTATCAAAACAGCTTTTTTGAAAAATTTTATAACCAGTTCAATATCAAAAAATCTCAAATTTAAGTTCTCATATATAAACTTTACTATAAATTCATAAAAAATCTTTAAATATTATCAAGTTCAATATTAATTTGTGGTTATGATTTTGAATTTTCATCTATTTTTTACAAAATTGTGGTCCAAATATCAAAACCTTTATATAGTATTAATTACTTATATTTTTATATCAGTGTATTATATGTTAGACAGTTCTATGTCTGATATAGTATAGAATGCCGAGATAGTCTAGCCTGGTAAGGCGCGGGACTGGAAATCCCGTGAGGGTTCACCTCGCCTGGGTTCAAATCCCAGTCTCGGCGTTTATTAGTGTATAGCAATTTAATGTAATTCTATTTAATAGGATTATTATTAATGATAATATCACTTTTATCAAATTATCATTAAGGTAAATCCAATTCAAATAAGCTTTACGAGTTGGATTTATTAGTTTGCTTTTTTTTAATTAGTTAAATTATAATCTAGCTATGGCTTTAAAAGTTTATTAGTAATTTATTGAGTATTAAGTTACTCTATCTTTTAGTAAGCTGAGCGTAGTTATTATTTAATTAGAATTATTAAATGTGCTTGAAACTGATATGAACTCTTGGTTGGCATAGGTAAAAAGATATGAATAATTTAAATTATTTTAATCTATTAGCTGTTCCGGCTAAGTTTTACATTGTTGAAAAAACTGTGCTTTAAAATAAAGCATTCGAATCCGCTAAATTTTTTAATTAACGTCTCGTGGGTTCGCTCCTAAAAAAATGATATGGAGGTTACTTTAATGGAAGACGACTTTAAGCACTTAGTGCGTATATCCAGAAAGGACGTAGATGGTAACAAAACTATCCAACATGCTTTAACTGAAATTAAAGGTATTGGATTATCCTTATCTAGATCTATCTGTCTTACCTTAGGATTAAATACTGATGATCAAATCGGTTACATCTCTGAAGAAGATGTTGCAAAAATCGAAGCGCTCTTAGAAAATCCAAAAGAACACAATATTCCTGATTGGATGTTAAACAGACGTAACGATTACACTACTGGTGAAGACCTTCATTTGATTGAATCTGATCTTGACATGACTTTAAGAGACGATTTAAACAGAATGAAAAAGACCAGAAGTTACAAAGGTAGAAGACACGAAGTTGGTTTACCAGTTAGAGGACAAAGAACCAAGTCTACTTTCAGACACAGTTCTACTGTCGGTGTAAGTCGTAGAAGAAGATAGATTCCTATCTTTTAACAGACTTGTATATGGGTAAATCGAATAAATTTTATATAGATTTTATAGATTTATAATAATTGATTATATTAAGATAAGGAGATGTGATTATGGGACATCCAAGAAAAGCAAGGAAAAAGTATGATACACCACCTCATCCTTGGAATGCAGAAAGAATTAAAACTGAAAACAAATTAATGTCTAAATACGGCTTAAAAAACAAGAAAGAAATTTGGAAAGCTGATACTTTAGTTAGAAAATACAGTAGGGAAGCAAGATACTTACTCGGTTTCTCTCAAGATCAAGTAAAAGTTGAAACTGAAGAGTTATTAGGACACTTGAAAAGAACAGGAATCCTTGATGAAAATGCTCACTTGGAAAATATTCTTGACTTGACTGTTGAAGATATTTTAAGAAGAAGATTACAAACTATAGTTTTCCAAAAAGGTTTAGCTCGTACTGCTAAAGAAGCAAGAATGTTTGTAGTACACGGACACATTGCTTTAAACGGTAAAAAATTAAATTCTCCAAGTTATGTTGTTAAAAGAGGAGAAGAAGAAGCAGTTGGTTTCTACCACTCTTCCCCTGTAGCTAAACAGATTGAAGAACATAATAAAGCAGCTACTGAAGCTGGTGAAAATCAATAAGGTGTGTTATTATGGCAAAAGATGAAAAATGGGGAATAGCTAATATTTATTCATCCTTTAACAATACTATCTTAACTGTAACTGATATTACCGGAGCAGAAACCATTTGTCAATGGTCTGGTGGTAAAGTAGTTCGTGCAGACAGACAACAATCCTCTCCTTTTGCAGCTATGGAAGCAGCTAACAGAGCAGCTGAAGACGCAAAAGAAAAAGGTTTTGTTGGATTACATATCAGAGTAAGAGCTCCTGGTGGAAACGGTCCTAGAAGTCCAGGTCCTGGTGCACAAGCAACCATTCGTGCATTAGCAAGAGCTGGAATCAAAATTGGTAAAATTGAAGATATCACTCCTATACCTCATGATGGTACTGGAAGACCAGGCGGTAAAAGAGGAAGAAGAGTATAAGAAGGGTTTAATATGAAAATTGATGTCAAAGAGCAAGATGAAAATTCCATGACTTTTATAGTCTATGATGCAGAAGTGCCTTTTGTTAATGCTATTAGAAGAATTGCAATGATGAAAGTACCAAAGTTAGCTATTGAAGATGTATTCATAGTAAAAAATGATTCTGCAATGTTTGATGAAGTATTAGCTCATAGATTAGGATTAACTCCTTTAGTATCCGATGCAGCATCTATTGAAGGCTTAGTGCTTCCTGAAGATTGCGATTGTGATAGTGAAAAAGGAGAATATTGTCCAAGATGTAGCGTTTCATTCTCTTTAAGGGAAAAAGGTCCTAAAACTGTATACTCCGAGGATTTAAAATCTTGTGGTGACTCAAAAATTAAACCAGTATACGATACCATCCCTCTCTTGAAATTAAAAGAGGATCAAGAAGTTGATTTAGAAGCTGTAGCAAAATTAGGAATTGGTAAAGACCATGCAAAATGGGTGCCAACAACTGTTTGCGCATACAAACAATATCCTGACATAACTTTCAACGAAGATGAGGAAGTTATTTATGCAGTTGCTGACAATTGTCCAAGAGGAGTATTGGCAGCTGACAAAGATGAAGGAAGAATTGATATTGTTGACATTGAAAACTGTTCTTTATGTAAAACTTGTGTAAGAACAGCAAAAGCAGCAGATTCTAAATTTATCAATGTTGGTTATCGTGAAAATGATTTTATTTTTAAAATTGAAACTGATGGATCAATGCCTCCTAAAGAGGTTTTATTGAAAGCTTGTGATGTTTTAGATTCTAAAGCAGATGAGTTTATCACATTTAGTGAAGGAGGAAGCTAATAATGGCTAGAGAAATTAAGAAAACTAATCCTAACCTTATTGACCTTATTTACAACCTTAGAAAACAGTCTTATGAGGAAGAAGTAGGTATCTGGAAAGAAGTAGCTATCAAGCTCGAAAAACCTGCAAGAAACCAAGCTGAAGTAAGCCTTTCTCATATTAACAAACACACTGTTGAAGGGGAAACTGTGGTTATTCCAGGTAAAGTATTATCTGACGGTAAATTAGATCACAAAGTAACTATCGCAGCATTAGGATTCACTAAAAACGCTGAAGCAAAAATCGAAAAATTCGGCAGTGAAGCTATTTCCATTGCAGAACTTGCAGAAGCAAATCCTAAAGGCAGCAATGTTAAGATTATGTTATAAGCTAAAGGATTGGTGTAAAAATGATGATTATTAACGGTGAAGGACATATTTTAGGAAGACTTGCTAGTGTAGTCAGCAAGCAACTTCTCGAAGGCGAAGAGATTGTAGTTCTCAACGCTGAAAAAATAATGTTAACTGGTAATAAGGATTGGGCTTATGCTAAATACAAACAAAGAGTGGACAGAGCATCTATCTCTAACCCTCGTGACTTAGGTCCTAAATATCCAAGAAGACCAGAAGATATATTCAGAAGAACCGTAAGAGGTATGTTACCTATGAAAAAAGCAAAAGGTAAAACTGCTTTCAAAGGATTCAAAGCATTTGTAGGTGTACCTGAAGAGTATGCTGATGCTGAACTTATAACCATGCCTGAAGCTGAATATAACGACATTAAAAAAGGAATGGAATTAGGAGAAATCTCTAAACTTTTAGGAGCTAAATTCGAATAATTTGGCTATAGTTGATTTGTTCTAATTGAGAATTATTACGAATTATATTAAATTATGGAGTAATTGTTATGAAAGTTGTTCATACAAGCGGTAAGCGTAAAACAGCTATTGCAAGAGGTACTGTAAGAGAAGGTACTGGTAAAGTAAGAATCAATAAAGTTCCTTTAGAACTTTATTCTCCAGAACTTGCACGTTTAAAATTAACCGAACCATTAGAATTAGCTGGAGATGTTGCTAACCAAGTAGACATTTCCATCAGAGTTAATGGTGGAGGAGTTATGGGCCAAGCTGAAGCTGCACGTATGGTAATTGCAAAAGGTTTAGTACAATGGACTAATGACATGGACTTAAAAGAGATTTACACTCAATATGACAGAACCATGTTAGTAGGAGATCCAAGACGTTCCGAACCTAAGAAATACGGTGGTCCTGGGGCTAGAGCTCGTAAACAAAAAAGTTACAGGTAATTTTATATTTCTTAAATTTTACAATTCTTTTAAAGAGGCATTTATGCCTTTTTGAAGTTTGTAAAATTTATTAAATTCTCTGTAAGAAATCCAATCTTTTTAATTTTTCATTTGAGATTGGAAAAAGCTGTAAAATTCAATTGATTATTTCATATTATTTGATTATGAAATATTGTTTTATATAAAAAGGAAATGATGATTATATGATACCTATACGATGTATAAGTTGTGGAAAACCCGTTTCTGCATATTTTGATGAATATAACCGTAGATTAGCTGATGGTGAAGAATCAAAAGATATTTTGGATGATATGGGTATTACAAGATATTGTTGTAGAAGAATGTTAATTTCTCATGTTGAAACTTGGGAATAATCTTAAATCCTTTTTTATTTTTTTATTTATAGGTTTTATTTATTATTTTCAATCATGGGAATTAATTAGCTATTAATAGTATATGCTATTGATTATTGTTTAATAATTAGGAGTTAAATAATGGCTGCAAATAAAAACAATACAAAAAAATTAACAAGATTCGAAAAAGCTAGAGTCTTAGGTGCAAGGGCTATTCAACTTTCAATGGGTGCAAAACCAATGGCTCATAAGGAAATTGAAAAATTCTTGAAAAGTTCCAAATCTCTTGACCCTATTGATATAGCTACTAAAGAACTTGAATTAGGTATTTTACCTTTAAACGTTAGACAAAAAGAATAAATCTTTATTCTTTTATCTTATTCTTTTTTAATTAAAAGAATTAGTTGCTAAACTCATAATTAGCGAAAGTTTTTATTCTTTTTTAATTAAAAGAATTGGTTTTTAAACTTAAGCTAAACTTATATTAGTGAAAGTTTTTTATTCTTTTTTAATTAAAAGAATTAGT
>NZ_JAZNIB010000007.1:0-13184 GCF_045577275.1 Methanobrevibacter sp. | reverse complement strand
ACGATCCGACTTCAATAACTTTATTTGGCTTGCATGTAAATGAATATCTAAATTTTCACGAACATAAGTGATTTTTGATTCTTCTATAATTGAAATTAATGAAGATGCATTCATATTGCTTATTGCTTTGATATGGGGATGTGACATAATATCACCTTAATTCATTTTTAAGTAACTTTAAAGAATAGTAATAAAAAAGTTACTTTAATTATTACTATATCTAATCATATTAATAAAAATATCTAAAAAAATTGACAAATAAGAAAAATTAAAAAAATTAAAAAAATTAAAAAAAAAGTTAAAAGAAAATTAAAAAAGATAAAAAATTAATCATATAACTTATTTACAACAGTTAATGCCTTATTGAAATTCATCATACCAGATGTTAATAAAACCACCTTTAAGACATCCATCATCTCATCACGGCTAATGTCAAGTTCCTTTTTTGCTTTAGAAACCTGTTTTAAAAAGGAGGAACTTTCAGGATTTGTGGCAGAAATTGCAATGGCTATTAGCTTTTGAGTCCTGTAATCCAAAACATTGGCATTCCAAACATTCTTATCCAAATTTTCAATGGAATCATACAATTCTGGATCTTCTTTTTTAATTCTTCTAATGCCTTTGCCGTAAAAGACCTTTTCACCCATATCTCTACAACCTAATTTAAATTGCAATTATTCTTCAAATACCTTATTTGCAATTTGCAAAGCCTTATTGAATGGTTGCATACCTGAAGTTAACAAGACAACTTTCAATACATCAATAACTTCATCACGAGTGACTCCCAATTCCTTTTTAGCGCTCATGATCTGTTTTTCTGTAGCACGGCTGTCTGCATTGGAAGCAGCAATTCCAATAGCTATTAACTTTTGAGTCTTATAATCCAATGCCTTTCCATTCCATACAGCATCATTTAAAGCAACGATAGCTTGATACAAGTCTTCATCTTCCTCTTTTAATTTTCCCATTCCTTTTCCATAAAATACTTCTTTTTTCATTTTAATCCTCCAAAAATAAGTGAAAATAAAATTGCTAAAAATTAATTGTATAATTAATTGTTAATAATATTTTATTTAGAAAAATATTTAATATTATTGTAACTTTATCAGTATAAAAAGAAAATTAAGGTCTGCAAACCTTACATGGTTCGTAACCTTGACTAATTGCATCAGATCTGCTCTTGAATGTGACTTTATTCTTTTCAGAAATCTTCTTTCCCCATCTGCAGCTTGGATAGTGGAATTTATGACTGTTTGAACTTGCAATAAACGATCCTGAACTTGAACCGCTTGTAGAACCGGCTGTAAAACTGCTTGATGAAGAGCTTCCGCTGTTAGAAGAACTGTATGAACTTATATACTTTGAATATCCATTTGTATCAGGTGCCCAATCATATGGATAAAACTCACTTGGAGGAATGTACATGACTTCTGCCAATCCTTCCTTTAGAAGCATCTCATTTATGCTCTTTCCATCTACAATAACAACTGCCAAATACCTTCCATATTTATCTGTATATTTGGAATCATCAATGTCCAAACTGACTTCCTTATCCAAACATAATTTCTGAACAAAACGTTTTGAACAGATATAACCGGTTTGACCACGTTCTGGAGTGTTTACTCCAACCAAACGTATCTTGCCTAATCCGTCAACCTCTATTGTATCTCCATCAGTTACATAGGAGCATCTTCCAGTGAATTCAGCTTGACAATCTGTATCATCGTATTTGTTTAAAATATTGTCATTTGATTGGCCGGAATATTTTGAAAAAGGTATGTTATGGGTAAATCCTGTTCCAGAATATGCAAAACTAGCTGAAATAACGGATAATCCTAAAATCAAGACAATAAATATTATAAGAAAATCTTTACCTTCCAATTTCATATTAAATCCCCCTTTATCAATTAATAAAAATATTAATCTGAATATTAATCCAATTATTAACCAAAATAATTAATAATATATTACATTTGGAAATATATAAAATTTATCAAAAACATATATATATTATCAAGAAAGAAAATTTAAGGGAAAATTACTTGAGGTGTTGATGATGAAAATGCCTGAAACTATAGACACCATTATGTTTGCACCCTGTGGAATGAACTGCAAGCTATGCATAAAACACTTATCTGAGACTAATCCTTGTCCAGGATGTTTGATTGACAGTCCAAATAAGACAAAAAATGCACTGAAATGCAAAATAAAGAAATGCCTTGAAACAAAGAGAGTGAAATACTGTGGAAGATGCAGCGAATTCCCATGCAAACTCATTAAAAAACAGGATAAAAATTATAAGAAAAGATATAATTTTTCAACATTGAATAATGCAAAAAGGATTACTTACACAGGAATTAATAAAATAATGCTTGAAGATAAATTAAATTGGGAGTGCGAATCCTGTGGTGGAATCATAAGCATTCAAGAAAATATTTGCAGTGAATGTGGCCTAAAACATGAAAAACAATAGTTTTAATATGAAGACAAACAGGAACAGAATAAAATAGCTATAAATAAAAAATTATAAATTAGATTAAATATTATATAATATAGTACAAAACTTAGTTATGATAACTTTATGGCAAATTTAAAAAAATTCTAAAAAAGTGATAAAATGGCACGTATTGAATGTCCTAGATGTGGAAAAGTAAACGATGGAACTACCGATTTCTGCATTTATTGTGGGACTATCTTTGAAGAATATAATCCTGAAGATGATGATTTCAACATCTTTACAATTAGTCAGAAAACCTATAATAAAGGTACTAATTTAGGCTCTATGTCTGAAACCTCATCCTCTGGAAGGGGAAATTATAGATTAATGATCATCATAGGATATATTTTTGCTATATTGGGAAGCGTACTCGGCTTCATTTTTTCAATTTATTTGCTAACAAGAAAAGATGCAAATGCTAAAAAACATGGATTAATTCAATTGTTAGTGTTGATTATTGAGTTTACATTTATCGGATATTTAATATTATCTGGCCAAATGGATCCAAATATCATATTAAATCCATTCAATACTACAAATATGACCAATATGAGCCAAATCTACAATTCAAGTGCAATGAATATGACTGGTTCCAGTAATTTATCCAGTTTATTTGGTTTTTAAATAAACCATTCTCTTTTTTTATTTATAAATACTCTTTTTCTAAAAATAGCTAAAAATAGATTAAAAAACTCTTTTTCTAAAAAAAATAACTAAAAAAGAATAAAAATAGAATAAAAATAATAAAAATAATAAAAATAATAAAAATTATAAAATTTAAAAGATTAAAAAAATAAAAAGATTAAAAAATAGAAAAAAATAAGAAAAAGAGATTAATTAGAATTCTGCATCTCTTTCAATGTCTTCCCAGTTGTCAGTAAACCAATTGTAAACTCTTTCTAAACCATCATCAAATGAAACAGTTGGCTTATAACCGAGAATGTCTTTTGCCTTATCAATGGAAGATAATAATTTGGTTTTAGCATCCCAATTACGTCTTGCCACATAAGCGATTCCTTCTGGGTTTCCAGTTAATTCATTGACCTTATTTGCCATATCGATAACTCTATGATCCTTACCGGAACCAAGGTTAATCGCTTCTCCAATAGCTTCCTCTTCAACACCCATTGATAAGAGACCATTTACAATATCTCCTACAAAGGTCCAGTCTCTGGTTTCAGTACCATCACCAGTAATAGGCAATGCCTGTTTGGTCATAGACCAATAGAAGAAATTAGGAATTACATTTCTGTATTTTCCTGGAACTTCACCAGGACCGAATACATTGAAGAATCTTGCATTTACAATAGGCATATCATACAAGTTATGGAAGTAATTAGTATACAACTCACCAAGCAATTTGGTTACTTGATAAGGGGTGTGCAAGGAAATTGAAATGTCATGCTCTTCAAATGGCATTTTAGAGTCTAAACCATAAACTCCACAGCCGGAAGATGAATATACAAATCTTTCCACTCCAGTGAGCTGAGCGTATTGAAGCACTTTCAATATACCAATACCATTAACCATCAAATCTGTTTCAGGATTATCTACACTATTTTGGTTAGCAAAGTGAGCAGCCAAATGGAATACATAATCAGGTTTCATCTTGAATACACGTTTAAGCTCTTCATCATCAAGGATATCTCCTTGAACAAGCTCAACATTTTCATTTGTAGGAACATTCCATTCATATGCAGAGGACATGTTGTCAAGTATTATCACTTTTTCTGCACCAAGTTCAGCTAATCTTCTTGTTAAGTTACTGCCTACACAGCCAGCTCCACCAGTTACTAAAATAGTTTTATCTTGATATTCGTTATATTTAGACATAAAAATCACTTCAATAGTTAATAGTTAGTTGAAATCATATTAAATTAATTTATTTAAATTTAATACAATTAAAAATAATTTTAATTGTTTATATGTTATAGGATATGTTTTTATTATTAATAAAATTATTTAATGACTAAAATTAATAATGGTAATTAATACTGGTAATTAATACTGGTAATTAATACTGGTAATTAATACTGGTAATTAATACTGATACTAATATGGATAACTAACACGGAAAATTAATTACTAAAAAAAAATAATTAACCAATTGAACATTAATTAAATTTAAATAATAACTAGGAATATAATTAAAATTAAAGGTATTTAATTAGAGGGTGATAAAATGGATCTTGGTCCTGAAGAATTTTTAATATATGAAACTTATTTTGAAGACGAAAATAATGTAAATAGGAATGAAGGATGCTGCAGTACTTTAATTGTGCTTGCTGTGATTCTTATAATAGTGAATATCCTAATTGTGTAACTGAAATGAAAATTTAAAAGGTTAAAAAATGAGTGTATTTGATTATATCTGCCATAGAAGACCTGAAAGAAGTTTTTTCTATAAAGGACGTCAGTTTCCAGTCTGTGCAAGATGCACAGGATTTTACATTACTGGTATCGCCAGTATTATCCTAATAAATCTTTATCCTGTTCCCTATTCATTAACAACTTTACTCATTGGAATAATCCTTCTCATCCCATGTGCAATAGATGGATTTACTCAATTATTTGAGATGAGAGAAAGCAATAACATGCTTAGATTTATAACAGGACTTCTTGGAGGAGTAGGTATAATCCTCGTCTATGAGATGATGATAGAATTTTTTGTCTTTAATTTTTTATAAAAAAATAAATTTTAGAACATTTCTTAAGAAATATTGAAAGAAAAGAAGAAATAGAATAAAAATAATAAAATGAATAAAAAAAGTAAAAAATAAGTTAAATAAAAAATAAAAAAAGGAGAAATTTAAAAATCTAAAGAGATTTCAAAATTTAGCGTCTTGCACGGCCTACTTTACGTGCGATTACAATTTCTCCAACAGAAATAAGTCCTGCAAAGAACTTTTCAAGTCCACCAGTTGCCCAAATAGCTTCACCGAATGTAGAATTCTGAATGTTTTTCTCATACTCTTCAGCAGTGATTTTAACACCAGTAGTTCTTGTACTGATTTTAGCGGAAGCTTCCATCAATTCTTCCCAGGTAACTCCTCTAAGCTCTTTTTGCATAGCTTCATAGATTTTAACTACTTTAATGTCATATAATGAAGACATTGAATCTACAACATCTACAGATCTGCATACACCAATTACCTGATTTTCATCATTTATGATAGGAACACTGATTAGCTTATGTTTTGAAATTTCAATTACAGTGTTTTTAGCAGCCTCATTCTCTTTAATAACCAAAATGTTTTCAACAGGGTCCATCACTTCAGAAATTAATTTTTTACCTTCACGTAAACCTTTTGTAATGTTGAATGAAGTAATCCATCCTACCAATTTCATATCATCATCTAAAACAGGTGCGGTGAATCTTTTAGATTCTTCCATCTTAATGGAAACCGCTTCAATTGTATCATTCTTTGATACATGAACAAAATCCTTATCCATCATCTCTTTAGCTTTCATTTTCAAACACTTCTCCACATTTTTTTGATTTTTATAAAAATCTGTAAATATAATTTTTTCTTTTATTAATCATCCAGAACCAAATTTAAAGCACCTACAGGACATCTGCTGGTACATTCCTTACATCTTATACATTTATTATTATTGAGAAGAATCTCTCCATCCACCACCTTAATGGCTCCAACAGGACAGTTATCTTCACATAATTCACAGGCTACACAGATATCCTGATTGACATCAATATGACTGTAAATTACCACAGGACCTAAATCCCTTTTAAGGTTAATAGCTCCTTGAATGCATAAGTTAGCACAGGACCCACAACCGCAACAGCGGTCTTTGTCAATATATGAGTACAAATATCCATCATCAGTATCAATAGCTCCGACATTTGGACATGTTTCCCCATGCGCTTCAATGAATTCTTTAGTTCTAAGAGATATTGCATTGGTTGGACAGTATTTAAGACAAGATCCACATCCAATACATTCTTCACGATTGATGGAAATCTCTTCCATCTTAAGATTTCTATGAGGAACCTTTACTTCTTTCAATGTATATTCAACTGAATCATCTTCCTTAATGACTGTTTCAGCATCCCATACATAAATACATGAAACCGGACAAGTTTGAGCACAAATTTCACATTGCACACAATCTTCACCAATCTTAGCCCTTTTAAGCCAAGTAGAAGAACTGATTACATTGATAGGGCATTCATCAACACAAAGATTGCATCTAACACAACGAGGTGAAATGGTAATGAGCTTTTCAGAATCTTTGAAATCGTGAATCTCTATACTGAAGTCTTCAATATCTTCATCTAAATCTACAGATTTAAGAGTGATTTCCCTCTCCAAGGTTTCAATCTGCTTTTTTAGTTTAATTTCCATTTTCTTATCCCCATAGATAAAGTTTATTTATTCACTTGAATCAAGCAAATATTTATCAAATTCACAAGTTTTCAAAACATTATTATAATTATATCTTTTAAATAATTTAAATAATTTATTATATGCTTCTAATAATTTCCATATCTTTTTTTATAAGAACTCCATAAACTCTTCCAATTCCTCTAAATTAGGTAAACCGGAAATTCCAATAGCTTGAACAGATTTTGAAGCAACCCAATTTGCTATTATGCATGATTTAGCCAAATCATATCCCTTAAGATAGGAATATAAGAATCCTGAATTGAAGGAATCTCCTGCAGCTGTTGTGTCAATAGCTTCACATTCAAATGCAGGTATTTTAACCTCTTCATCCTTTTTGTTTATGGCATAAGCTCCATCAGAACCTCTTTTTACAACAACAGTGTCAATTCCATCATCACGGACATGCACAGCCAAATCCCTGAAGCTTAATTCATCTTCATCAGATAAATTTAACTTTTCTTTATAATAATCCTCAAAGAGTATTTTCAATTCGCTCTCATTTATGAGAAGAATATTGGTTCTTTCAAGGATTTCCCTAAGTTCCTCAACCCCTTTTTTAACATATAGCATACCAGGATCAAAACTTAGGACAATATCATCACCAAGGATTTTCAAGAGTTCCTTTTGAGCATAGAATGAATCTCCAACAAATGATGTGTAATGAAGTATCTTACACGCATTAACATTTAATGGATTGATTTCATCAATTCTAATCTCATCATTCACTCCAGGGTCCACATAAAGTGCCCTGTCTCCTGCATCGGAAACAAATCCCAATACCTTGCCGGAATTGCCCTCATCTGCATAGATGAGATTAGTGAGATAAACATCATTGATCATAAGATTGTATTCCAATAAATCTCCTTCCTCATCATCTGCAATCTTGCCTATATATGATGTTGAGCATCCAAGCTTTGAAAGACCTATGATTGTATTGGCAGCTGAACCACCCGGAGATTCCTCTTCACCTTTAATGAAGCTTTCCCCATCGATTTCTGCAATATGTCCAACCTTATAGAGCTTATCGACATTCAATGCACCAAAGCCTATTGCATCTACATTGATTGCATCATAGACAATCTCGTCAACACCTAAATCTTCAGCAGTCACATTTTTTGAAGAATTTGAATCATTAAAATCATTTTCATCCATTTAATTCACTCACATTTATTTTAGAGTTTCCATATAGAATTTTATTTCAAAATATCCAATAAATTGGTCTTATGTTCACCTAATTGACCTTCAAAGTTACCGGCAGAAATCCTTTCCACACCTGGAATGTCAATTATTGCATCAATAGCCTTTTTGATAGCCAAGTTCATTGACTCTTCATCAGTGGCGTTGATAACAATTTCAGGAATATAATTAACCCCTTCCGCAACTTTAGACTCTTCACCAAGCCTTTCCTTCAAGGAAGGACAATAAGGATGATTAGTGCTTGGACCAATTTCAGGGAAATTGGTTTCAGGCTTGCTTGCAGCAGAACATATTCCAAATGGAGTGCATACGCCTTCAACTTCCATAATTGTATCAATAATGATTCTACCTGCCTTTAAAACAGCCTCTTTAGTGGAACACATATACCAGAAGTTTCCGCCCATGATACCTTCTGCATAGGAGAGTTCTGATTCAATCTGGAAATCAGGAACTGCAATAGGGACATTGATCATTTTCCTTCCGTATTCCTCAATTTCCCATTCATATCCATCTCCACAATGACCTACACTTTCCATCATTGGAATTGAACCGACAGGGTTTTCGGTAATGCTGAAGACTCTTGTAAATGGCTTAACAAGAATGTCTTGGCGAATCCTATAGGACAGTTCCTTTTCAAACTTCTTCAAGTCATCAGTAAGCCAGAATTGAACAATAGCTCCAGGTCTTCCATCAGGAGTCTTGTCTCCATCAACAAATGCTTCCACACCTGCTTCCACTCTGCCAATGACAGCGCTTGGTGTAGCTGTAGCATCATAAGCCGCTTCCTTTACAGTCAATTCATCTTCTGCAGTAATCAATGCTCTAATGTACATTCCATCAAATGATTCAAAGAATGTATCTTCAACCTTATCATAATTTACCATAAATGTCATCTCATAATTAAATTATATTAATAATCAACGTAAATATAATTTTTAAAATTAATTTTTAAATATAATTTTTAAATAAAATTCTTAGAATTAACCTAAACCACCAATATCCTTACCACGAATGCCATTTCTCATCTCTTTGCTTAATTTAAGGAGATATTCCCTATTCTCATCAGTGATTATCTCAATGATTGGAGCTTCCTTATTATGGAACACCTTCTCAAACTCTTCAATAAGTGCGTAATCCACTTCAAAGTCTGCAAATGCTGCATTAGGACCTTTTTGTGAATACTCTTTTATGAATTCCAAAACATAATCCTTATCAAATCTAGCGTGAAGGTCAATCAAGATGGAACTAACGATGGTATGGTCAGATATAACTGCAATTTCAGCTACATTTAATGGGTATTCATTTCCATTGAAGCTGACAGACAATCCTCCATGGTCCCTTGCATACTGCAATGGCTCAACATCAGTGATGCTGTCACCCATATATATGATTGAACCATCTTCAAGACCAAACCTTTCAACTATATCCTCAACTGCAATCTGCTTGCCTTTTCCACCAACAGTTTTCACACTTTCAATATACTTGTTGATTTCAAACTTTGGAAACTCATTGAAGAAAATCTCATACAGGACATTGAAGTCATCTTCATTTTCGCCGCCATGTTCAAGTATGATCTTTCTGAACTCCTCAACTTTTTTAAGTTCTTCAATGAACTTAGGTGATTTGGTACCTACAATAGTTTGAGAACTGTTTGCATCTGATGAAACATTACTTGATTTTTTACTAAATTCATTAAAATTAGTAGCCCCATCTACATCTAGTTGTGTATGATATGTATTTTGGAATGGGAAATCAATATAATTGCATAGAGCTTCAATATATTGACCATAACTAGTACTAACTATAAAAGAATCAATAAGTTCATTTGCAAATTTAAGAGTGTCATCAGAACCATTAACAAGATAGATATTTTCCCTAGAAAATTCAATCATTTTTTCATTTGTAAGTCCTGCCAATTTATAGAATGGAACAATAAGCTTAAGTGTGTCACCAGCATGATAGTTTTCAAGCTTGACATCATCAACAAGATAATCATCAAAGCGACTGATGATCTTGAATAATTTTCCACCATCCTCAATAAATTCATCTGCCAATTCATAGGCATTGTCATTTAGTGTCAATGGTCCTTCACAATCAGTGATAAAAACTTTCTTAACCATAATCTAATCTTCCTAAACTTCAAGTCATAATTTCAATTTTCAATAAATGTAAATCCAATAAAAATAAAAAAAGAAAAAATTTTTTAAAAATTCTAAAATAATTTATAAGAACTGCCAGATTGTAGAGACTCTTGCTGCATTTAAAGGACAGATTGCCTCACAGTTTCTGCATGAAATACAATCCTCATGGTTTACTGTAACTTTTCCATCTTCAATAGCCAATGCATCAACTGGACAGTTTTTAACACAGACTTCACATAATTGACAAGCATGATGATTAATCTCTACAGTACCTTTTCTTCTTCCTCTAAGGTCTCTTTTAATGAAGAAGATCTCATGATTCCTATTTGTAAAGAACTCTTCCTTAAGTTTGATTGCTTCAAAACTACAGCTTTCAGCACATAAACCACAGTATACGCAGGAATTGTCTGTATCAATCACAATTGGATTAGGACCATCCAAACTTATGGATTCGGTTGGACAGACATCTCTGCATAATCCACAGCTAATGCAATTCTCATCAACTACTTCAATGCCTAAACTTGGTGGGAAGAATTCTACAAGGTCTAAAACCTTTACTACATCCAAATCCTTCTTGATTTGGGCATTTAGACGTTCATTAAGGAAATCTGTTACATTCACTACAATGGACCTGCAATTGGTACAGGTGAATATCTCAACATCTGCAAATTCCATATCTCTTGGAACATCCCTGATGTCCATTGAGTTTTCATAATCAAAATCATCAAAGTGATAATCATTGGAAATATCCTTGAGCAGCTTTACCAAAACATTGTCAATATTGGTGACACCTTTGGAAATGTTATGAATGTCCCTATCTATAATTTCAGATGCTATCTCCAATGTTTTAATCTTATTGAATGAATCGAATGCCTCTTCCCTTTCAACATAGTCAATAGCATAGGTCGGGCAGGAATGCATACATTCCTCACATCTTGCACAGTAAGCAGGGTCAATGAACGGCAACTTATTGGTTTTGCCTACATTTATAGCTCCCTTGGAAGGACATATCCTTGTACAGGTCATGCAACCGATACATTGGTCTTGGTCAATGCAGAGAGTCTTACCTTCTTTTACTGTTTTTGGAAGGATTTCCCCATATTTGATTGCATCGGTTGGGCAAGCCCTGAAACAGTATCCGCAACGGATACACTTATCCTCATCAATTTCACTATGGACTTCATCTCCACCTGAAGACCTTAAATGGATAGCTCCTGACTTACATGCATTCACACATGCACCGCAAGCTCTGCAAAGCTTCTTATTGATGTTTGGAACATTTTCACGAATTGGATCAGATAATCTCTTTGTAATGTGAATTGCATCATAAGGACATGCATTGGTACATAAGACACAACCAAAGCAATGCTCATCCAATTTAATGAACTTGGTGTTTTCATCCTGATAAACAGCATGAATGGGGCAAGCATCCAAACATGGCTTGTCCTTACAGTTGATGCACTTTTCATCATCAATTTCATATTCTATATGAACATCACGCAATGGTCTTGGAATAGGGTCAACAGTAACCATATTATGCACCTCCCACTAATTGAGAACCAATAAACATATTAAGCCCTCCTTTCTGCTAATTGAGAAGCCTTTACAGAAATGTGAATAACTTCCTCATCATTATCATTTGTATCAAGATTAAATTTAGCCAAGAAGTATTTGATAACTCCAAACGGACAGGTTTGATAACAGATACTGCATCTTAAACATTTTTCCTTATCTCTTACAATGGTATCGTTATCGCTGTCAAATGAAATTGCACCTGTAGGACAGTCTGGAATGCACATTTGACATTTCTTACAGTTATCTCCGTCCCAGGTGATGATTCTTATCTTCAACCTATTGATTGCATCTTCCAAGACTTCATGAACAACCTCTTCATCATTTAGAATTGTCAATGACTCGTCAAATATAGGCTTGAATTTCAATTCATCCAAAAATAGCTTATCAGTGCCTAATTGAATCAAGTCATCCTGTTTTGATTCTATATACTCCTCTAAGGTATTCACTGCCAAATTAATGATTTTCTTTTGCTCTTCAAGGTTGTTTACAAAGACTCCTTTCATTGCTCCTTTTACAGGACAGGTCTCTAAACATTTTCCACAGGAAATGCATTTTGACTGATTTACAACCAATCTGTCATCAATCTCTTCAATGGCACCGACTTCACATGCATCCATACACTTCTTGCATCTGATGCATAGGTACTCATCCACAATGTATTTTCTCTTTGAAGGAATGATATTGAATTCTTCACGGATGAAATGATTTTCACCACATTCCAATGTCTTTGGAGTGGATGGACAAACTTCTGCACAGAATCCACATCTTATGCATGCTGACTTGTTGATTACAGGGTAAATAAGACCTACTGAGTCCTCACTGTCTGAATCCCTAACCAATTTGATTGCATTTGGAGATGGGCATGATGCTGTACAGGACCCACAGCCGATACAATTTTCCTTGATTACATTAGGGAAATCCCTAAACCTGTCAGGCTTATGGGCTATGTCTTCCTTTGACTTTGCATCGAAAAAGCCATCTATCCATGTTTTTCTAGCAAATTCATAGATATACCATATGAGTGAAGACATTCTATTTCACCTCGAAAAAGTCTTTTACATCAGATTTGCCAGTATCAATATCAGTGATTGCAACCCTTTCAGTACATGCAATGCAAGGATCTGAAGATGCATAAGTAGCCACTGCATCAGCAACTGTAGCAACATCCTTAAGCATGTATTTTGCACATGAATCAATATTCATGATACTTGGAGTTCTGATGGAAATGCGTTTGATTAAATCCCCATTGGTTTCAGCCATATATCTTACTTCACCACGTGGAGCCTCGTTTCTCCATTCACCATATCCTGAAGGGATATCTACAGGAGTTCTTATATCTCCTTTAGGCATATTTTCAATAGCCTGTTT
>NZ_JAZNIB010000006.1:0-2274 GCF_045577275.1 Methanobrevibacter sp. | reverse complement strand
ATTATTTATATTATTTATATTATAATAAAATTTTAAAAAAAGAAAAAATAAAATAGATTAATTAAAATTAACCTAATTTAATTTTTATATCTAATGCACTTGATCCTTTTTCATATACGAAAATAGGGTTAATATCAAGTTCAGAAATTTCAGGGAAGTCTAAAGTCAATTTAGCCACTCTGATAATAGCTGATTTAACAGCTTCAATATCACCAGGAGCTTCACCTCTGAAACCTTCAAGTAATCCCATTACTTTTGTGTCTTCCATTTGTTCAGCAATTTCTTCGGTAGTTAAACCTTTTGCTAATTTAAATGAAACATCTTCTAATAGGTTTACAAGAACTCCGCCCATACCAAATGCAATCATTGGACCAAATTGTGCATCTCTGATCATACCAACGAGAACTTCAATTCCTGAGTCCATCATTTTTTGAACTTCAACACCATTTGGAACGATATCTGGATGAGCTTTCTTAGCATTAGCCATAATTTCTTCAAATACTTCTTCAGCTTCTTCTTTAGATTGGATTCCTACTTTTACACCACCGATATCGGATTTGTGTAAAATCTTGTCAGATGCAATCTTAAGCACTACTGGGAATTCCATCTCTTCTGCAAGTACACCTGCTTCTTCAGCAGAAGTAGCTAATTTAATAGGAGCTGCTTCAATACCATAGCATTCAGCTACAGCATAAGCTTCACTACCAAGTAAAGTGTCTCTTCCTTCCTCTTTTACCTTAGCGAAAATAGCTTCAACAGCTGCTTTGTCTACGTCATCGACATCTCCGACAGGATCGTCATAGTTCCTATGTTGAACTGCTTCAAATCTTGCAAGGTAGTCAAATACTTTTACAGCAGTTTCAGGGAATACGTAAGTAGGAATTCCATTATCTCTCAATACTTCGTTAGCATTTTCAAATGTAGGTCCACCCATATTTACTGCAATGACAGGTTTATCGAATTCACTTGCACCTTCAACAAGAGCTTGAGCAATACCATCAGCATCTGCAGATGCAGTAGGACATACCATAACTACTAAACCGTCTACATCATCACTGTCCAATACAGCCTCTAAAGATTCCTTATATCTTATAACAGGAGCATCACCTAAAACATCAATAGGGTTTTTGATACTTCCTTCTTCAGGCACTGCAGCTTTTAATCTTGCATTGGTTTCTTCATCAAATTTAACAAGTTCCAAACCGTATCTTTCCATAGCATCTACAGACAATACTCCTCCACCACCTGCATTGGTAATGATTGCAAGGTTACGTCCAGTTGGTAAAGGACATTTGGAGAATGCTAAACCTACATCAAACAATTCATCCATAGTGGTTACTCTAAATACACCGGATTGCTTGAATGCAGTGTCAAATGCTACATCACTACCAGCTAATGCACCGGTATGTGAGGATGCTGCTTCAGCACCAGCAGAACTTGAACCGGATTTGAGGATAATGACCGGTTTTTTATAAGATACTTTTCTTAAAGTTCTGACGAAGTCTTCATCTTCAGTAATTGATTCAAGATAACAAATAACTACTGCAGTTTCATCATCTTCAGATAAATATTCAATTAATTCGATTTCAGTAGTTCCAGCTTTGTTTCCTAAACTGATAATTTTACTGAAACCAATTCCAGATGTTACACTCCAATCGATAATAGCTACCATCATAGCTCCACTTTGGGAAATAAATGCAATATTTCCTGTTGGAGGCATAATCTGTGAAAATGAAGCATTTAATAATGAATGTGAATCAGTGATACCTAAACTGTTAGGACCAATAATATTTATGCCATACTTTTTACCAAGAGCGACAAGCTCATTTTCTCTTTCTACACCTTCACCACCAATTTCTTTAAATCCTGCGGTGATGACAACCATGTTTTTAACACCAAATTCACCACATTCTTCAACAACTGGGTTTACTAAAACACTAGGAATAGAAATAATTACAAGGTCTGGTACTTCCGGTAAGTCAGACACATTTTTATATGCTTTTAATCCTTGGATTTCATCATCTTTAGGGTTAATAGGATAAATATTTCCTTTAAAACCATCATTAATCATATTATTTACAATAATATAACCAACTTTTCCTTCTGAGTTGGAAGCTCCAACAATTGCAACAGAGTCTGGATTAAACATCTTAGTAAGATCAGTCATATATTTTAACTCCTTTATTTAAATTAATTTAAGAATTATGATTTTTAAAATTTTCTCTTTAAAATTTATATACAATTTAATAATTGTTTAATATTATAACAATATTA
>NZ_JAZNIB010000005.1:0-2331 GCF_045577275.1 Methanobrevibacter sp. | reverse complement strand
TTTGAACAGGGTTCTGAACATCCTTCATATGCTTCTGAAGCATCTCTTTAATGATGTCCTTGCTTAAATTCTTGTCACGCATCTCCTTGATTCTTTTCAGAATCGCAATCTCCACTTCTGTATAAAAACGCGAGCCTTGTTAGAAACGCGGAATGACCAAGATACCGTTCAAATCCTTTTCCCATTGGCGAATGGTTCCTGCCGGTACATTTATTTTGCGTGAAACCTCTTTAATGGAATATGCTCTCAAAATTTGATCTTTCATATTTAAACAGTCCCTTCAACTTGGTATTGGTTTTATTTCTCTCTTGTGTACAGTATTCTGCATGCGTGCTAAGCTTTTCCTGCCTCATGACAAAAGCTCTCAAAACAAGTTGTTATTCATCAGAGGAGCCTCTTTTCTAGCGGAATTCGCCTAAAAAAATGAAGGAAACCGAAAATGATGGAGAATTAAGCAAAGAAACAAGAAGGGGGATGTGAATTGGGGAAGGATGGAGGTTTTTCTTTTAGTCGGTTGGAAGATGTCAGTTCTTGCGGAGAGAAGGGGAGGGGAATGAATTGATGGCAATGAGGAATTCTATTACTTGTCAGATGCAGGATATAATAAATGTAGATTGTATTTTATAAGGAGTTCAGATACATAGTTAAGGGTGAGAGGCTAAACAATACTATATCAATATGAAAATTTATAAAAAAACACAACTTTTCACATTTCTATACGTCTAAGCTATGAATCATGTGAAAACGGGGGGATATTTATCAGTGGATAAGAGGGAGGAAATTTCAGATTGGTATGATACATACAGTGCTTCCATCCTAAGCTTTATTTTATTGATGGTAAGAGATTACCAGCAGGCGGAGGATCTTACGCAGGAGACATTTGTGAAAGCTTATGTCTATCGTGATACATTCAAACGGCAATCCAGTGAAAAGACATGGTTGTTCAGTATCGCTCATAATGTAACCGTCGATTATTTGCGAAAACGGAAGCCTTTGTTGGTTCTTAAGGAAATTTTCCTGATTCAAGAAGATAAAGCACCATTGCCTGATGAGAAAATAGAGCTTAAAGAGGAATCGCATGAACTATATAAGGGGTTAAGCAAAATGAAAGATTCTTATAGGAAGGTCATTATTTTAAGGAAAATTAAAGGCTTTTCAATAGAAGATACAGCAATGATTTTAAAATGGTCTGAAAGTAAAGTGAAGTCAACATTGTCAAGGGCGCTACTATCGCTGAAAAAGGAATTGATAAAGGAGGGATATTGGGATGAGGAAGCTGTCCGACGATTCTGAGTTCAATGACACGCTCAAGAAACTAGATTCTGACTTAAGATGGAGCAAGAACAGGAAGGACATAGTTAAAAATCGTATCTTTATGGATATCGAACAGCTCGAGTTTCCAGTGGAAAATAAAAAATCATCTGCATATATAATGAGGAAAACACTATATGGAGTATGTACATTGATTATTTTACTCGGCTTGTTTATAGGGTCTGCCTTTTTCTCACCCTCAATGGCAGAGGTGGCATCCAAAATCCCTTATTTAAATCAACTATTTCATTCAGTGCCAATAAATAAGGTCATATGGGAAAATTTAGAGGAAAAAGGGTACCAAATTGCGGGTATTAGTGGAGATGGAAAAGGGATAGTGATATACATTGAAGGTTCTGAGCAATATTTTGAAGATGTCAAAGAAGAAGTGAAAGAGACCGCTCAGAAAATCATCAATGGGAAGGGTTATGATAATGATGCCGTAAAAGTGGAAAGACAGATAGATAAGGTAGTACAGATTTCCCAAAGAGATGAAGAGATTTCGGAGGCAGTGCAAGGAGGTATTGAGCAATTGGCTAATGAGAATTTCACAATTCTTACACATGGTTTTTCTTATCCATCTTCTGACTCAGAAAATATCATCATTCATATTGATGTCCCTGATAAGGAAACGAGAATAAATGAAATAAAGGATGTAATGACAGAGATTTTAAATGATAGAGGAATTGAGAAGTATACGATTGAGATTAACCGGATTAATCTTCAAAAACAAGAAAAAGAAGCACAATGGGGAGAATTATTTCCCGTGATTTATGAAGGCCTATCCTCAAAAAAGGAATACCAGGTGACTGGTTTTGCCTACTCTTTTGACCCTGCTCCACTTAAGATTATTATAAAAACCTCCATTCAAGTTTCGGATCGGGAGGCGGGTGCAAAGGTCCGCTTAATTGAAGAGACAATAGAAGAATTTCTGGAATCGAAGGAAATTCAGCAGAAAATAGGCGGAGATCCTTATGTCATTATTATTCGAGACAAAGAGCAGAATAAAATCAATTAAAG
>NZ_JAZNIB010000004.1:0-3211 GCF_045577275.1 Methanobrevibacter sp. | reverse complement strand
ATTGCTCTTAAATTGATTTTATTTTTATCTATACCCTATGTAAAATGCTTGGTTTAAGAAATTTTTTAGAGAAATATTTATATAATACTTAAATGAAATTATTAATTAATCTAATTTGAACTTTTTGTTTTTAAAGCAAAATTTTCAAGTTAAGAAATATTCAGGGTGGTTTGCAGTATTATTAAAATGGAGTTAATAATACTCGGTTGTTTGATATCTAAAAGAATGTTATGATTTTTAGATTTTTTATAAAAAATTTTATAAAATGATTAAACGATTAAAATTATAATTTATAAGAATATAATTTTGGATCATTCTGGAATGTGAGGTGAAATGATTTCAATTAAGAATCTCACATTGCTTTTAGCAGTTTTGCTTATGGGATTTTGTTTAGTCTCTTCAGCAGCTGCTATGGATATTGATGATTCGGATTCATTATCTGCATCCGATGATATATCTGCCTCCAGTGTTTCTAGCGCTGATGAAAATCTTGCTAGTGATTCCAGCTCAAATGAATTGGGGTCTTTAAATGCTGGTGCAAGTAATGTAAATTCGGAAAATGAAGTTTTAAGTACTGATTATACTGTAGAAGATTCTGATTTGGAATATGACTCAAATGATAAGAACTCAAAAAATGTTTTAGGTGCTTCTGATGAAGGATCATCAACTTTACAAGCTAGTTCAAAAACTAAAACAAACATCAAAGCAAGCAGTAGCTCCATTTATAGGGGAGAATCATTTTCTGTTACTTTAAAAGATGCTAAGGGTAAGGCTTTATCCAATCAAAAAGTTAATTTCAAGATTAGTGGAAAGACCTATGCTAGAACTACAAATTCAAACGGTCTTGCTTCATTAACCATTAACTTAAAGGGAAGCAAATATCCTATAACTTGTACTTTTGATGGCGCATCCGCTTACAGTGCATCAAGTCTTTCATTGACATTATCTGTAAATGCAAAACCTACAAGCATCACTTCCAATGGAAACAGTGTCATTAAAGGAAATGCATTTTCAGTTACTTTAAAAGACAGCAGCGGCAAAGCATTAGCTGACCAAAAGGTCAATATCAAAATCAGCGGCAAGACTTATGCCAGAACTACAAATTCCAAAGGTATTGCATCTTTGACAATTAACTTGGCTGCAAACAAATATCCTGTGGTCTGTTCATTTGCTGGTTCAAATAATTATAAGTCTTCAAGCTTATCTGCAACAATAACCGTTAAGAAGAATCCTAACGGTTTTTCAATTAAGGAAATTGAAACTGCCGCTACAAATGTAAAGGCATATGTTACTAAAAACAAGAAATTGCCTAACACTGTAACTGTCGGATCTAAAACTCTTAAGATTTCAGAGTTTTCTTATCTTGCTTCAAAACTTGTATCCAATTTGAATTCAAATAACAAAAAGGATATAATTCTTTTAAGCGGTATTTCAAATGGCGGTTCTTCTGCACATTCATTAAAATCTACTGTTTATAAGGCTCAATATGTTGATTTGGCAAAAGGAGTTGCTTCTACCATTGAATCTAAGAAAGTGCCTCCAACCAATGTTGCAGTTAAAGACAGCTCTAAAAAGACAGTAGGCAATGCAAATTTCGATTTATACACTTTTGCATTATCAAAGATTTTAGATTTCCACAAATCTAAAAACTATTTGCCTAATTACTGTACTTTTGAAAGCAGTGCAATTGCAAGCACATATTCACAAAAGACTACAACAATCAAAGCTGCTTCAACCACTATTACAAGAGGAGATCCTTATAAAATTACATTAGTTGATGAAAATGGAAAAGCATTAGCAAATCAAAAGATTACCATAACAATATCTGGTAAATCTTACAGCAAAACCACTGATTCCAAGGGAGTTGCTTCCTTAACCATTAATTTGGTTTCTGGAAAATACTCTGTGGTTACTTCATTTGGTGGTTCTTCAAATTACAAGTCATCAAAATTGACTAAAACAGTCACTGTAAAAAACAGTACCAGTAGATTTTTCTTAAATGATATAGAAGCAGCGGCTAGTAATGTTGAGAGTTATGTAAACTCTAAAGCTGTATTGCCTAATACTGTTACAGTAGCTGGTAACAAGTTAAGTGTTTCTCAATTCTCATATCTGATGTCCAAAGCTATTTATAATATTAATGCAGGTAGCAGTAAGTATATTACTCTTCCAAGTAGCATGTCAAAGTGCAACTCATCAGAAAGCACAATCAATGCTAAAGTCTATAAGGCTCAATATCTTGACTTGGCAAAAAGAGTAATGTCTTTTGAGGAAGCTAATAAGACTCCTCCGGTTTACGCTAAGGTTTATAATGGTTCTGGTGCTTCATTAGGTAATGCAAGATTTGATGTATACACTTATGCATTTGCAAAGATTTTGGATTTCTACAAATCTAAAAACTATTTGCCGTCCTATTGTACATTCCAAAGTTCTGTATTCAGCGATTCTGTAGTTCCTTCAGGAGTTTCTGATAAGATAAACTATAGCTCTGCTCAGTTCAAGAACGGTCTGAACGAGAAAAATACTGAAACAGATCTTGCCAAATATTTGGTTGGAACTGGTCAATCAGCAATTACAAGTTCAATTAAGGATTTGGCAAATAAATTAACCAAAGGATTGAAGACAACTGATGCAAAAGCTCTTGCAATATATAACTATGTAAGGGATGAGATTGATTACAGTTATTATGCAAACTCCAAACATGGAGCGGCAGGTACATTAAGTGCAGGTTCCGGTAACTGTGTGGATCAAGCAAGTTTAGTGGTGGCTTTGTGTAGGGCTGCTGGTATTCATGCAAGATACTCTCATGCAAAAGGTTGTACTTTCTCAAGTGGATTGGTAACCGGACACGTATGGGCACAAATTCTCGTTGATGGTGTTTGGTATTCTGCAGATGCAACAAGCTCAAGAAACCAATTAGGTAATATCAAGAATTGGAATACTAATTCATATAGTAATCTAAACAAATATGCAGCTATTCCATTCTAGTTAAAGCATAAAGTATTTAAAATGGATATAAGGGGATTTTCCTCTTATCAATCTTTATTTTTTTATAATTTTTTATTCTATCTTTTTTATATTTTTATTAGTTTTTTAACTTTTTTTATTAGTTTTTTTTAACTTTTTTTTAAATTTTTTAAAATTTTCTTAATTTCCAAATACTAAATTTTCATAACTTTTTTTCATATTTATCCTAATAATTTTTTATAAT
>NZ_JAZNIB010000003.1:0-2703 GCF_045577275.1 Methanobrevibacter sp. | reverse complement strand
TATTCATTTTCCAATTTATTAAATTTTAAACAGTATTTATTATTTTATCCTTTAAAATGCCATAACTTGGTTTATTGATATGATTTTTAAAATTTTTTTGAATAAATAACACTATTTTATATAATATGATTTTCTTAAATAATTATGTAGATTAGATTTTTCTATCTATCTAATTTATAATATATTATAAATTAAAATATTTCGGTGTTAAATATGAATAAAAAAATAGGAATTATTTTAGGAATCGCATTATTAGCATTCTTAGTCATTGGTGCATCCAGTGCAGGATTCCTTGATTTCTTAGACGGAGATCAAGCTGTTGATAATGATGAAAACACTTTAGTTGTTGGATTCGATGCAGAATTCCCTCCATATGGTTACAAAGATGACAGTGGGGAATATGTAGGATTTGATTTAGACTTAGCACAAGAAGTTTGTGACAGAAATAATTGGACTTTAGTGAAACAGCCAATAGACTGGGACGCTAAAGACGCAGAATTAGAATCTGGTTCTATTGACTGTATTTGGAACGGATTTACCATCAACGGTAGAGAAGATGACTATACCTGGTCTGACCCTTATATTAACAACAAACAAGTTTTCGTTGTAAAATCTGATTCCGGTATTAAATCTTTCGCTGACTTAGAAGGTAAAATTGTAGAAACCCAAAAAGACTCTTCAGCATTAGCTGCTCTTGAAGGAGATCAAAAAGCTTTATCTGACACCTTTGAAACCTTAACTCAAGTAGCAGACTATAACACTGCATTTATGGATTTAGAATCCGGTGCATGTGATGCAGTAGCTATGGATATTGGTGTAGCTCAACACGATATCAGCTCTAAAGACAACCCTACCGATTACTTCATCATTCCTGAAGAAATTTCTTCTGAACAATATGGTGTTGGATTCAAAAAAGGTAATGAAGAGTTAAGAGACCAAATTCAAAACACTTTAGATGAAATGTTTGAAGACGGTACTGTTCTCAAAATCGCACAAAATTATGCAGATGACGGTATTCCTGGTTCTCTTATTATAAGCCAATAAATAATTTTTAGTTTATGCATAATTTATTATGTATAAACTTTTTTTATTCTTAATCTAATTTTCTCGAAATCTAATAATTTTTTAAGTTTAAATAAATTATTGAATTTAAATGATTGTTTTAATGATTTATTTAAATTTATTTAATTAAATTTCAGCATTGACTTTTATTTTGGAGAATTTAAATGTTATTAAGTAAAATTTTAGAAGAATTACTGTGGGGTATGGGTACTTCCATTGAAATATTCTTGCTTACATTATTATTCTCTATTCCTCTTGGTTTGGCTGTAGCCGCAGGAAGAATGAGTAGTTTTAAACCATTGCAAATGTTAATGAAAGCTTATATTTCAATCATGAGAGGTACTCCATTGATGCTGCAATTGATTGTTGTATTCTTTTCACCATATTATATATTCGGGATCACCCTTTCAAGTGGATTCAGGATGGTTGCAGTTATTATTGCATTTACAATCAACTATGCCGCATACTTTGCAGAAATATTCCGTGGAGGAATCGAATCCATTCCGAATGGACAGTATGAAGCTGCACAAGTTTTAGGTTATAATAAGATAGAAACCTTTTTCATAATCATTTTGCCTCAAGTGGTGAAAATAGTGCTTCCTTCCATTACCAATGAGGTCATTACACTTGTTAAGGATACTTCCCTTTCATTTGTACTTGCAATTCCAGAAATGTTCACTGTTGCTAAGCAGATTGCAGCTGCTGAAGCATCTATTTCCGCATTATTGATTGCAGGTGTATTCTATTATGTATTCAATGCACTTGTGGCTATTGTAATGGAACGCTTCGAGAAAAGATTAGATTATTACGATACATAGGAGAGATATCATGAGTTTATTGGAAGTTAAAAATCTTAAAAAAAGTTTTGGCGATAATGTAGTTTTAAAGGATATCTCTTTTAATGTTGAAAAGGGAGAAGTATTGTCTATCATTGGACCTTCAGGATCAGGTAAATCTACCTTGTTAAGGTGCATTACAGATTTGGAAACTGAAGACAGCGGTGAAATAGATTTTGATGGAACTTTTGGTTTGGTGTTCCAGAACTTCAATCTGTTCCCTCATCATTCTGTGATGAAGAATATTTCAAATGCGCCTATAAGGGTTCAAAAAAGAGACAAGGAAGAAGTTTACGCTCATGCAAGGGATTTGCTTAAAAAAATGGGTCTTGAAGATAAGGAAGATGCTTACCCTTCTGAACTCTCAGGTGGACAACAGCAAAGGGTATCCATTGCAAGGGCATTATGCATGAAGCCGGATATTCTATTCTTTGATGAACCTACTTCTGCACTTGACCCTGAACTTACCGGTGAGATCTTGCAGGTAATCAAGGAATTGGCTGCAGAGCATATGACAATGGTAATTGTTACCCACGAGATGAACTTTGCTCGTAATGTGTCTGATACAATCATCTTTATGGACGGAGGAGTTATTGTAGAGGAAGGTTCTCCTGAAGAGGTATTCTCATCAGACAATCAAAGAATGAAGGAATTCTTAGGTAAATTCTATGAATAAGTAGGATTTACTATTATTTTTTCTATTTTTCTTTTTTATTCATTTTATTCATTTTATTTTATTTATTTTATTCATTTTATTTTATTCATTTTATTCATTTTATTTTATTAATTTTTATCAATCTTATTA
>NZ_JAZNIB010000002.1:0-4748 GCF_045577275.1 Methanobrevibacter sp. | reverse complement strand
AACTGTTTAATTTATAAATGATGACTTACCAAGTATGTTTGAAGAAAAATAATCTCTAAAATTCTCATTTTGATTTTTCAATAGTTTAATTCAAAAAAATTCTATTGGATTTTTGATGATTTTTTAGAGTTTTTCTTCAATATTTTATGAGGTGTTATGACAGTGAAATTAAAATTAATATATTTAATTTGTTTGATTCTCTGTGTTTTTATAACATTTTCAACTGTTAATGCTACAGATTTAAGTCAGGATTTAGCTCTTGATGATTCTAATGATGTGGCAATAATTTCACAGTCTGAATCTTCTTTGACAAATTTAAATGAAAATAGTGACAATGCTGAATTTTATAATGAGGATGAGGATTGTGTAGATTCTATGAATGAATTATCTAATTCAAATCAGAAGAATATAGGGGATGATCAAAGTAATTCCTTATTATCAAATGATGATTTGGATTCTATTAATTCAGATGAGATATCTCTTAAATCTGGTCTTGGTTATGCAAATTCAGATATTAATTCAGATAGTTCAAGTAAAAATTCCTTAGGAGCAAGCATTCTTAAGGAAAGTTCATATACATTTAATGATTTACAGAATTTAATAAATAGTGCTAAAGCCAATTCTACTCTTAATTTGGAAGGTAAAACATTCATTGGAAATGGTTCCGTTGTCAAAATCGAAAAGGCATTAACCATCAATGGGGGTTCTAATGGTAATATGGCCACTTTAGATGCTAAAAACTTATCCAGTATATTACTAATAACCTCTAATAATGTTCATTTATTAAATTGTAATTTCATTAATGGTTTAGATAATTCAGTACTTATTAAGGCAAGCAATTGTTCAATTTCCAACAGCAATTTCAGAGACAATTACCATCATTTGCGTGTAATGGGAAATAATGAAAACTTTACACTTCAATATTGTAATTTTACAGGTGGATATTTAAATGAAAGCAGTTCTGTTGTCATTACAGTAAATAAATCCTATATCAGTTATTGTAATTTCATTAATAATACAGTCAAAAGCAATGCGGATGTCCAAGGTCATGGTGCTGCGCTTCAAATAGGAACATCATATACTTCCCTTAGTTTAGGATTTATCGATTATTGTAATTTTATAAACAATACAGTTATAACAAATTCTGATTCAACACATGCAGGGGCTCTTTGTTTCCGTCCAGGTATAGTTGTTAGGAATTCTAATTTCATTAATAATTATTGCAACCGTATGGGTGGTGCTACAAGTCTCCATAGTGATGGCGAAATTATAAACTGTACTTTCATTAACAATAGCGCTGGGGAATATGGTGGTGCTATATGTACTGGATTATCAACTGATGGTATCAGTGTAAATATAACAAATTGTACTTTTATTAATAACTCTGCACCTATGGGTGGTGCAATTCAGATTAAAGGACATAATGTTAGAGTAACCAATTCAAAATTTGAAGATAATAAGGCAAATGAAAGTGAAGGAGGGGCTCTTTTCATTGTGGGAAACAATGCTTTGATAATAAACTCCACATTTAATTATAATTTTGCAAAGACTGTCGGAGCAGGAATATTGATTAATGGATCTGATGTGTCTGTTTTGAATTCCAGCTTTGACAATAACCTTGCGGATTATGGTGCAGCAGTTTATGTCATTGGGCCAAATGCTAATTTATTCAGCTCAAATTTCACTAATCATGATGTTAAAAATGGGTCTGTTTATATTAAGGGTATAAACACTTATGTTTATGACAGTAATTTTTTAGATAATTTTGGTGAAGCAGGAGCAGGATTATTTATTCTGGGCTCAAACACTACCTTGATTTCAAGTAATTTTTCATCTAATAATGTTACTAAAAAAGGTGGAGCAATTTTTATTGAAGGATCTGATGCAAAATTGATTTTATCAAATTTCTTAAACAATAATGCAATACCAAGTATTTCTGAGTTAGAGGATGGATTAGGTGGAGCTATTTATATTAAAGGAGATAATAATTTAATCGATTCATCAATATTTAATTTCAACACTGCCAGAAATGGTTCTGCTATTTACACTGACGGATTAAAAATGACTTTATCAAATACAGATTTTGATAAGAATCAAGCTTGGTCATACGTTCTAAATTCAAGTGTCAATCCAAGTTCATGTTATTTTAATCAAAGCGATATTTTAATTGAATTAACATTGGTAGGTGGCAATAATATTGCAAATGCAATCTATAATACAGCATCTATGGATGAAATATACTTTTATAATGTGAGCTATATATCATCAAAGGGTAAAAAAGTAACTGGAGAAGAGGAAATACATCCTGTTGATGGTGCTCAAAACAGTAATGATGGCAGTTTATTGTATCAAGATGATAGGGAGGATAATCAATTAGTTAATGTAATTATTTATAAAGATTTACAAGAAAATGGCAAATTGTTATCCTCTTCTTCAATGGCAAACGGTCTTGCTGAAGGCAATGAATTTAATGGGCAGATTATCTTGAATAAAACATTCACCACAGGTATTCTTGGAGATATAGAATTTAACCTAAGTGATTATATCGATGAACCATTGGAACCTGGAAAATATCATCTTTATGCTGAGCATTTTGAAGATGATTATTACAAGGAAATAGATGAAACCAATGAATTTGATATTGTTCCGATTCTTGATTTATCTATTGATATAGGATCCAGCAGAGTGAATATCGATTTTAATAAGACAGTTAAATATACAATAAAAGTCCAAAACAATGGGCCTAACGATGCTACTGGTGTAAATGTAAATGCGGTTATTCCAGATGGATTGATTTATTTGTCTTCTAATCCTTCAATTGGCGATTATGATTCCAGTAATGGAATCTGGACAATTGGAAATTTAGGTTCTGGTGATAATCAAACATTGATTATCAATGTTCAGACAAATAAAACAGGATTAATCGATTTTCCTGTAAATGTTTCATCTATTGAAGATGATTCTAATTTAACCAATAATTATGATAATAAGACCATTAGGGTTCTAATGGCAGATTTAGCTATTGATGTTGAAGCTTCTGATGATAATTTAAACTATGGGGATACTGTTGATTGGACAGTTACTGTTGTAAATAAAGGTCCTAATAATGCAAGCAATCTCATTGTTATATTAGATTTGGATGATGGATTGATTTATTTAGACAGTTCTAACGATACATTTAATCAAAGCAATAATCAGTGGGAGATTCCTAATCTATTGGTTGGAGATGAGATCAATTTGATTATTTCAACTAAAGTGAATACTTCGAATAACTCTTTAAATCTAAAAGCTAATGTCTCTGCAGACACATTTGATTCTATTCCATCAAATAATTTTGATTTGGATAGTGTGAATGTTTTACCTTTATGTGATTTGATAACTAAAGTGAGTGTATCTGATAAGGAGGCAAATAAGGATGATGTTGTTGATTGGATTGTTGTTGTTTCTAATGATGGTCCTGATTGCGCATCTGATGTTTCTTTGTCTTTGTCTGATTTGGAGTCTTTAGGTTTGGTTGTTGTGGGTTCTTCTGATGATTCTTTTGATGAGGATGCTTGTGAGTGGTTCATTGGTGATTTGGATGCTGGTGATAATGTCTCACTGACTCTCACAACAAAAGTTGATAAGTCTAATGGTAATATTACCATTGTTGGAGAAGCAGAAACAAGTACAATGGAATCCGATTATGAAAATAATATTGACAATGAATCTTTAGCTATTAATCCATTATGTGATGTTAAAATTGATATTGAAGTATCAAATTCCACAATAAACAATGGGGATGTTGTAGATTGGATTGTTGTTGTTTCTAATGATGGTCCTGATTCTGCATCTGATGTTTCTTTGTCTTTGTCTGATTTGGAGTCTTTAGGTTTGGTTGTTGTGGGTTCTTCTGATGATTCCTTTGATGAAGATGCTTCTGAGTGGCTTATTGGTGATTTGGATGCGGGTGAAAGTATTTCATTAACCCTCACCACTAAAGCAAGTAGATCTGATGAGGATATTGTTCTTGTAGGGAATGTGAAAACAAGCACTTTTGAATTAAATGAAGATAATAATGAAGATAACGAAAGTTTAGAAGTGCTTCCAGTCTGTGATTTGGCAATTTCCATAAGTCCTGATAACAATCCTGTAAATGTTGGGGAAACTGTAAACTGGATAATTAATGTCACTAACAATGGTCCGGACAAAGCTAGTGATGTTAATGTAGCCAATAGTTTGCCTGAAGGTTTGGAATTTATTGTTCATGACTCAAATAAAGGGGATTTGGAAGAAATTACAGATGAAGACGGAAATGTAATCGATTTTATTTGGAAACTTGGTGATTTGGAAGCTAATGAGTCTGCATTATTAATCATTTCCACTAATGCGTTAGAAGAAAGATCAGTTTTAAACAATGTAAGCGTTAATTCTTCTACAACAGATATTAACCAATCCAATAATTTTGATTCCTCTGAACTTGATATAATATCCGATGATTCTGACAGCAATCAAGACGATAATCCTGAGAGTTCTGATAATACAGATGATAATAATGATTCTGAATCTGATGAGTATGATGATGAAAGTTTCCCATGGTATGATTATTTCCCTGATGATCAGAACAATAATTCAGGTAAAAAATTAGACGATGGTTCCTTAGATAAATCTAAAAATAATTATGGTGATAATTCTAAATTGAGCAATAAAAAGGATTCTATAATGCCTATAGACCTTTCAAATAACAAGACAGGCAATCCATTGGTTTT
>NZ_JAZNIB010000001.1:0-1553 GCF_045577275.1 Methanobrevibacter sp. | reverse complement strand
AGTCTGTGAAAGATATAATTGTATGTGAGACAAATCCTGATGATATGGATAATAATGTAGATATTGTATTTTCTTCACTTCCTACTGAATTTGCAGCAAAAGTAGAAAAAGACTTTGCAAAAGATTATGTTGTTGCAAGTAATGCCAGTGCTCATAGGATGAAGAAAAATATTCCTTTAGTTATTCCAGAAGTCAATCCTGAGTATTTAGACATGATTGATGCTCAGCAAAAGGAAAATAACTGGGATGGATTTATTGTAACTAATCCTAATTGTTCTACTATTGCTTTAACTTTAACATTGAAACCAATTGTTGATAATTTTAATGTTAATGCAATCAGAGTATCGACCATGCAAGCAGTATCTGGTGCAGGTTATAATGGTGTTCCATCAATGGCTATTGTTGATAATATTGTTCCTTACATTGGTAGTGAAGAAGAAAAGATGGAATCTGAGACTTTACACTTATTAGGATCTTTTGACGGTGAAAAAGTTAATAATGCAAGTTTTAAATTAAGTGCTTCATGTCATAGGGTTCCTGTGATTGATGGTCATACTGAAGCAGTATTTGTTGAGTTGGATGATGATTTTGACATTAATGTTGTGAAAGATAAAATGGCAAATTTCAAAGCACTACCTCAAGAATTAAATTTGTTCTCAGCACCTGAAAATCCGGTTATTATCAAAGAAGAATCAGACAGACCTCAGCCAAGAATGGACAGAAATGCTGGTAATGGTATGTCTGTTAGTGTTGGTAGGTTAAGAAAAGACCAAGCTTTTGATAATAGTTTAAAATATGTTCTTGTTGGACATAATACAATTCGTGGTGCTGCTGGAGCATCAGTATTAAATGCAGAGTTAATTAATGATAAAATACTTTAATTTAACTCATTTATTTTTTTTATTTTTTCTATTTTTTTCTATATTTTTCAACTGGTTTCTCTTTCTTTTTAGTTTCTATTTTTGGTTTATTTAAGGGTTTAATTTAAATAGTATAACATCAATATTTAATATTAGATAATTATAATGTATGGTATAAGATAGTTTTTAAATTTGAAAAATTATCCTATGCATATTTCAATATTGAGATAAATTTTAAGTTAAGGGATAGAAATGGAATATGGAATAGATTCTGAGAAAGAGGCTTTACAGTCTTTAGTCAGATCTTGTTTATTGGAGCTCAATAAACTTAAATTCGATTTAACACGGTTGGAAGTGGAAAAAGCCAATGATGATTCTGCTTCACGCATTCAAGAGCTCGAACAGGATATTGTCGATAAAGAAAAAGAAGTTTCTGTTATCAGGTTTAAAACAGAAGAAGAAGTAAATCAATTAAAAGGCCAATTAGAAGAAAAGGACTTATTGATTAAAAATCAGGAAGACAGAATATATGAGCTTGATTATGTAAATAATTCTTTGGATGAAATTAAAACTTATTTTGCAGAACAATTGAAAGATTATAAGAAAAATGAATTGTCTGAAGTAAATGAAAGATTGAATGAATCTTATAAAAGCATTGCTGAAAAGGATGCGCAAATAAATAATCTTTCAAGA